>CAMJAZ010000023.1 GCA_946403735.1 uncultured Selenomonadales bacterium | reverse complement strand
AACATTTTCGTCAACGATAACATCACTCTTTCCGCGCCACAGTGAAATTGCGGGCAAAATTCCGTGCGTTCGACTTTCAGTCAAGATTAAATCAACGTCCATTTGCTCAATTTCTTCAAAAAATTTTTCGCCGACATAAACTTTGCTTGCGCCCGCTTGAAAAAATCTGCTGCTGTCAGAAGAAATTTTATCACTTAAAATTTTATGATGTGTGCTTTTTATTACACCGATTTTAATTTCGCGCAGGTTTCGCAAAATATTTTCAATGAAAGTAGTTTTGCCGGTTCCCGAACTCGGCGCAATAATTGAAATTATCGGCGTCCTTCGTGAAAGGTTGGCTGCTCTGCCGCGTGCCAGTCGTAAATCTGCGCGGCTATTGACATTGAAAAAAGTTATCTCGTCCGCTTGAAGTTCAATAAACTTGTGTGGAATTTTTTTTATTGAGGCGATTAATTTTCTTTGACCTGCCGCCAATTCGTTTGCAAAAAAATTCGCCGTTGACTTGTGATAAATGCCTGCCAAAGGTTGAGCTCGTCCGTTTACAATCGGCAAGACGACCTGCGCGCAGAAGTTCATCAGCGGAGTTAAACTTTCAAAGTTGAAAAAAGGCATATCGACAGACAGTGCCAACGCTTTTTCGGTTGAGATTTTTTTCAATGCCGTTGCAAGAGCCGCCATAGGTCCCGCGCCGTCAATTTCGTCAACAGAAATTTGCAAGCGGAATTTTTCAGCCAAAGTTTTAATCGGCGGTAAAATCTCTTCGACGCACAAAAATATTTCTTTGAAGTTTTGATCTGCCGATTTAATTAAAATGTTTTCAAGCAACGTCACGCCGCCGACTTCGACGAATCTTTTATCGACGCCGAGCCTTGAACTTCTGCCGCCAGCGATTATCAGCAAGGTTAGTGTCCGCAATTTAAATCGTCTCCGCGCAAAATTTCTATGCCGTGTTGAAGTTCGGGCAATACGAAATTTAAGCACTCGTCAACCGCCTTGACACTGCCTGGCAAATTTACGATTAAAGAACGCTTGCGAATACCGCTTACTGCGCGGCTTAACATCGCACGTTTTGTAACCTGCATTGAAAAATTTCTCATCGCTTCGGCAATGCCCAGCGCTAACTTTGTGCAAACTTTAAGCGTTGCTTCTGGCGTAACGTCACGCGGAGAAAATCCCGTGCCGCCTGTCGTCACGATTAAACCAACGCCTAAATCGGAAAGTTCAATCAGTTTATCGGCAATCATTTTTGTTATGTCGGGAACGGTTGAGCGCGAAATAACTTTGTAACCTGCCGCCGTCAAAATTTTTTCGCAAGTATCGCCGCTTGTGTCTTCGTCGCGCAAACCGTGAAAGCCGCGATCGCTTACTGTGATAACTGCCGCGTCTAACGGAATTTTTTCTGCAGTAATTTCCAGTTCGTCGCCGATTTTAATTTCTCCGCCGTGCAGAACTCTTGCGAAAACGCCTTCACGCGGCATAATGCATTCACCGACTTTTTGATAAATCGCGCAATGGCTGTGACACTCTTTTCCAATTTGCGTAATTTCAAAAAAAATATCGCCGCTTTTCAATCGCGTACCGATCGGCAAATTTTTAAACGTGAACCCGTCCGCCACGATATTTTCACCGAAAGCGCCGTATTCGACATTGGCGCCGCGCAGGTTGAAAGCGTCAATTTCTGCTTGACCGAGAAAGCTAACCTGCCTGTGCCAATCGCCTGCGTGCGCGTCACCGACAATGCCGTATTCTGTATGAAGTATCGCCGCGTCTACAAAATGTTTAGCCGTGCCGCGCTGTTCGCTGATACAAATTGCTTTAACAATTCCCATTTTCTACCCTCCGACTTGGTACATTTTTCTTTCGTCGCGCAGTTCATTCACGCGGTTAAAAAAATGTTCACGCGGCTTTAGATAAATCGTCCGTTCAATAGCTTGCAAAATACTTTCGTCATCAACATTGGAGCGCAACAATTTTTTCACGTCAAGCCCCGTCGCAAAGTTCAAGCACGGTTTCAGAAAACCTTCGGCAGTCAGGCGGATTCTGTTACAAGTTGCGCAAAATTTATGTTCAATGGCGTCAATAAAACCTATTCGCCCGATAAAGTTTTCTGCGCGGAAATATTCTGCAGGACCTTGCAATAAAGATTTTTCGACAGGATAAAGCTTGCCGAAATGACTTTCAATCAGCGAAAAAATTTCAGCAGTAGGAATACCTTCAAGCTGTGAATCCACCACGCAACCAATAGGCATAAGCTCAATAAATCTCACGTCAACAGGATTTTCACTCGCCAACGCCGTCAACTTCAAAATATCCTTTTCATTGACGCCGCGCAGTGGTACGCAGTTGACTTTGACATTTTTTTTGCCGATTAACAATTTCAAGCCACGCATAACTTTTTCAAAAAGATTTCGCCGCGTCAATTCGCTAAAAGTTTTTTCGTCAAAAGTATCAACGCTGACATTAATGCCGTCAATTTCCGCCGTGAATAAGTCTAGAAGGCACCTTTCAAGTAGTACTGCATTAGTAGTAAGGGTAACCTGTTCGATGCCGTAAATTGCCTTTATTTCGCGAATCAGCGCGGGCAAATTTTTTCTAAGCAAAGGTTCTCCGCCCGTCAATCTGATTTTGCGAATGCCGAGCCTTGCAAAAATTTTCGTGACGCGCAGAATATCTTCAAAAGTTAAAATTTCGTCGTGCGGAATTTTTTTTACGCCGCATTCTGGCATACAGTATCGACAGCGCAAGTTACAGCGATCCGTAACGGAAATTCTTGCGTACTCAATGCGCCGCCCAAATTGGTCAATCAAAGAATCACCACTTCAACTTCATCGCCCGACTTCAACGCGGTTGAACCTGCGGGAATATCGACAAGGGCGTTGCAATTTACGGCAGAAAACAAACTGCCCGATGCGTGTTGATTCGGCAGATAAATTTTGCCGTCATCAAGTTTTGCACGAATAAAACGTCGTCCGTGACTTTCTTTTGGAAAATCATCAGCCATAACCGCTTTACTTCGCTTGTAGAAAAAATCTGCGCGGAGTGAAAGTTTTGCGATAACGGGACGCGCAATAAGTTCAAAAGTTGCAAAGGCGGCAAAAGGATTGCCTGACAAGGCGACGCCCAAAAAGTTTTTGGTACGCCAGCCGATAATCGGAGCGCCAGGTTTCATCTTGACGCGCCAAAAAATTCTTTCACCGAGTCTTTTAATAACGTCGTGCATAATATCTTTTTTGCCGACAGAGACGCCGCCCGTAGTTATCAGCAAGTCAATTTCGTTTTCAACTTCACGAAGTTTATTTGCGACAAGTTCGGCATCATCGGGCAGGTTACCCAAAATTTTAGGTGCAAAGCCGAGTTCAACGAGACGCCCCGCCAATAGGTACAAGTTGCTGTTGTAAATCTTGCCGTCAGAAAGTTTTTCGTTGAGGTTTAAAAGTTCGTCGCCTGTGGACGCAACGGCAATTTTCGGAAGTTTGAAGACGTTGACTTTTGAAATGCCTTGACTCGCCAAAATTGCAAGATGAGCCGCCGTCAACCGAGTATTCTTTTTGACGATTAGAGCTCCGCGCAGAATATCTTCACCGGCAAAGCAAAAGTTTTCGTGATGATGAAGTTTTTTCGGCACAAAAACTTTTTCTTCGTCAACCTTGATAACATCTTCTTGACGTATGACGCAATCCGCGCCGTTTGGAATTGCCGCGCCCGTCATAAGTTTAAGCGTTTCACCGCGATTTAAAGTTCCGCGCCAAAAATCGCCCGCGCATTCTTCGCCGACAACTTTAAAATTGTTGGGCGTATCGTCAGAGTTCAAGGCGTAACCGTCAAGCGGCGAGCGATTGAAAGGCGGGTTATCGAAGGTGGCAAAATAATTTTCTGCAGTGACGCGCTTTAAAGATTCAAGCAACGAAATATTTTCAACTTCGCCAATCGGTTCAACCTGCGCGGACAAAAGTTGAATTGCCTGTTCAATTTCAATGCCTTCCATTAAATTAAGCCTCCGACGCACATTGAAATAAAATCTTTTCGCGTCAAAATTTCTCTGGTCAAGATTCGCGGCAAAACCAAATCAAAAACAGTTTTCGCGCAGTACATCACGCAACCGGGCAAACCGCAAATAGGCACGCCGTCTTTGTAAGCAAGCATAAACATTGCGCCAGGCAAAACGGGTACGCCATGCGTGACAACATCAGCGCCCGTCGATTTTATTGCTGCAGGTGTTTTGTCGTCAGGATCCACGCTCATTCCGCCCGTGCAAAGAATAAGTTCCATTCCCAAGTTTAAAAGTTCGTCGATAAAATTTTTTGTCATAGATTTATCGTCACTTGAAACGCGGCGTTCATCAATCTGCAAGCCGAAAATTTTTAATTTGGCGTCAATCACTGGCGTGAATGTATCTTCAATGCGACCGTGAAAAATTTCCGAGCCCGTGACGATTAAACCGACTTTTAATTTTTTGTACGGCAAAATTTTCATAAGCGGTTCAATGCCGGCGATATTTTTAACGGCGTTCATTTTCGCCTTGTCGATAACCAGCGGAATTACGCGCATTCCCGCAACTTTTTTACCTGCGCGGACGGGGATTTTATTTTTCAGCGTGGCAATACAAATTTCGCCGACGTCATTTATTTTGTAAAGCGTATTTTCGTCAACGTGAAAAACTCCGTCGTAAGCGGCGCTAAGTTCGATTTTGCCTTCGCTGATTTCGGAAGCGTTAAGCCCTGCGCCTTGACAAATTTTGCAAAGAATTTCTGCCGCGTCGTTTTCGTGTAATTTGGTGTCGTCATTTTCCCACACAAAAATATTTTCCTTGCCAAGTTTCAAAAGTATGGGAATATCTTCAGCCGTGATAATGTGACCTTTGCGAAACCGTGCGCCCTTCGTTTTGCCGCGTACAATTTCCGTGACATCGTGACAAAGTACTTGCCCGAGCGCGTCTTCAACTCTAATTTCTTTCATAAATTATCCAATCCAATTTTTAATATCATCGTCGACCGTTGAAATTGTGCCGATATTGAAATTTTCAACCAAAACTTTTGCAACGTTCGGACTTAAAAAGGCGGGAAGTGTTGGACCGAGATGAATATTTTTCACGCCGAGATACAAAAGCGCCAACAAGACTATAACCGCCTTTTGTTCGTACCAACTGATATTGTAGACGATCGGCAATTTGTTCACGTCGTCAAGCCCGAAAACTTTCTTCAGCTTAAGTGCGATTAATGCAAGGCTGTAGCTGTCATTACATTGCCCTGCGTCCAAAATTCGAGGTATGCCGCCAATATCGCCGAGATTTAATTTATTGAATTTATATTTGGCACAGCCGCAAGTTAAAATTACGGTATCTTTCGGCAGAGCCTTTGCAAATTCGGTGTAGTATTCGCGGGATTTTTGGCGACCGTCACACCCTGCCATAACGACGAATTTTTTTATTGCGCCGTCTTTAACCGCGTCAACAACTTTATCGGCAAGCGAAAAAACTTGTTCGTGAGCAAAGCCGCCGACAATTTCGCCCGTTTCAAGTTCCGTAGGCGGAGGCAAAGTTTTGGCAAGTTCAATCAGCGGCGAAAAATCTTTCTTGCCGTCAATTTCCTCAACGTGCTTGCAATGCGGATAGGCAACGGCGCCAGTTGTAAATACACGCGCCTTGTAGTTTTCTTTCGGCGGTACAAGGCAATTTGTAGTAAGCAGAATCACGCCGTTAAATTTGTCAAACTCTTTCTGTTGCAAATGCCAAGCGTTACCGTAATTGCCGACGAAGTGTTTGTACTTTTTGAATGCGGGATAATAATGCGCCGGCAACATTTCGCCATGAGTGTAGACATCAACGCCGCTGTTTTTGGTCTGTTCGAGCAACTGTTCAAGGTCTTTGAAGTCGTGACCGCTGATTAAAATTGCGGGATTTTTTCTGACGCCGATATTAACTTTTGAAATTTCGGGGTTACCGTAAGTTTCGGTATTCGCCTTATCAAGGAGTGCCATTGTATCGACGCCGACTTTGCCAGTTTCAAGAGCCAGCGCGGTTAAATCTTCGCCGCTTAAAGTGTCGTCGAGAAGTTTTGCAAGCGTCGATTGAATGAAGGCGTTAATTTTTTCGTCATCGTAACCGAGCGCATTGGCGTGGTAAAGATAAGCCGCCATACCTTTTAAGCCGTAAGTTATAAGTTCGCGCAGACTTCGTACGTCTTCATTTTTTGTGGCAAGCACGCCGATTTTGGATTCGTCAAAAATTTTATCGTCAACATTTTCAAGCAAAGCGGCTTTAACCTTCAAAGTTTCATCAACGCGCCGCATAAGATTTTCAGCGTCAAAGTTGGCGTTGGTTATCGTCGTGAAAAGATTCAGCGTGACGAGCCGATTAACATTTGACGAAATATTTTTACCTTCTGCGCGCAGTTGAGTTGTGACAACACATAAAGTTTTCGTGGCGTAAATCAGCTGGTCTTGAGCGTGGGCAACGTCAGATTTTTTGCCGCATACGCCGATTTTGGTACAGCCTTTATTCTGCAACGTCTCTTGACATTGAAAACAAAACATCGAATTTCTATCCATAAGTATCCCCTAATTTTATAAATTTTATTTTCTGCGGTAAATTATATGACTTCTTCCAAAATATTCAAATGGGAATGACAGGCAATGAACTAATCTTGTAAACGGGAAAATGGTTATCAACGTCAATGCACACAGAAGGTGACATTTAAAAATCAGCGGAACATTTTCCATTAAGCTTGTATCTGGTTGAAACATTAACAAACTTCTGAACCAAGGGGAAATTGTTTCTCTGTAGTTGAAGTCACCCAAAATTCCCGTTGCATTTAAAAGCGTCGCAAAACAGCCCGTCGCTATCGTCGCAAAAAGTATTACGTAAAGCCAGCCATCCATTGTCGAGGTGTTGACTTTCATTCGCGCCTTGCCGAAACGCCGCTGCATTAACAGAAAAAAGCCGAGAAAGAATAAAATTCCTGCAGGTATTCCGCCTGCCAATGCGATTATGTGGTATAGGTGTTCATCAATGCCCGCGCTGTCAGTTAAAAATTTCGGTATCAAAATGCCGATAACGTGACCGCCGAAAGCCATTGCCAAGCCTAAATGAAACATGGGACCTGCAATTTTCAAACTGCTTTTAGCCAAAAATTGACTGGATTTCGTTGACCAAGTACTTGTATCTTTTGAATAGCGGTAAGCCGTGCCGACAATCAACACTGTTATTGCAACGTAAGGCAGAGCGCCGAAAAAAATTTCATTCAATTCAAGTCACCTCCGAATTTAAATTTTCAAGCTGAATTAAAACTGCGTCCATTAAAAATGCGTGCGGCAATTTCGCCTCAATAAATCTGTCGCGCAGAAGTTCAAGTTTGCTTTTTGCCTTGAACAAAATTTTTTTTGCATTTTGCGAAGGAACTGCCGTCGCCAACTCAAAAATTGCGGGAAGGTAGTCGGGCAATTCGTTATTCAAATCAAAACCGTTTTCAAGAAACAAATTTTTGTATTCGTGAAGTTCCTGCGCCTGTTTGCCAAAGTCCGTACGCTCGTGCGTCGTCAAGTAAAGGTTAGTGTTCTGCGAAAAGTCGAAGGATTGAACGTATTGCGTTTCATATTCTTTGACGCCGATTTTTTCTACGTAGGCAAATAAATCCGTAAAAACTTCCTTGACTTGCGGCGTGTTAATTTGGTTGGCAACTTCGCGGTATTCAGCAAAATCATTTTGCCAATTTTCGTCGGGATATTCCAAAAGGTAGGCGGCAAGCTTAAGTACAAGCTGATATTCTTTCATCAGTTGCAACCTCCGAGCGGGCAAGCGTAGCCAGTAGAGCCTTGCAATTTGCGTAATTCTTCGTGCGATTTACCTTGCAGACCTGCGGGAAGTTTAATTCTGTCAGCGTACTTTGCAATACCGAGAAGTCGATACATTTTTTCATATTCGAGAATTTCAAACTCCAAATTTTTAGGCGGCGCGGCGTTAATTTCTTTTTGACGCATAACCGTTCGCATATCAAGCAGGCGTTGAAGAGTCTTCGCAATAACTTTCGTATCACTGGCGCTGAAAAGTGACGCCAAGTAGCTAAGCGGTATTCGCATTGCGTCAGAGTTCGGCAAGTAAACGCGGTCTTCAACTTTTTTCATAATCGGCGACAACGGCGGGATATACCATACCATAGGCAAAGTGCGGTATTCGGGGTGCAACGGCAATGCCAACTGCCAATGTTTGATAATTTTGTAGACGGGCGAAATTTCCGCAGACTTTATAACAGCTTCAGAAATTCCCGATTCACGCGCTGCATTTTGTACGGCAGGGTCTGAAGGGTCTTTTATAACGTCAAGCAACGTGGGATAAATATTTTTATCGTCGTCAACTTTAGCGGCGTCAAGTACTGCGTCCATATCGTAAAGCAAAATTCCGAGATAACGTATTCTTCCTACGCAAGTATCGGTACAAACTGTAGGCAAGCCATTTTCAAGACGCGGATAGCAAAAAGTACACTTTTCCGCCTTATTAGTTTTCCAGTTGTAGTAAACTTTTTTGTAAGGGCAAGCGGGTATGCAATGCCGCCAACCGCGACAAATGTCGGGCGATACCAATACAACGCCGTCTTCTTCACGTTTATAAATTGCGCCAGAAGGACAAGCCGCCACACAAGCGGGGTTAAGGCAGTGATTGCAATTTCGCGGCAAGTACTTCATAAATAAATCGTGAAATTCAAGCGCAATATCTTCACCGATTTTTTTCAAGTTGACATCTTGTCGCGCAGATTCACCACTTGACAAGTCGTCTTCCCAATTCGGGCCCCACTTGATATTCATTCGTTTTTGTGTAATGAGTGAACGCGGACGCGCTACGGGCTGATGATTTTTGCGTTTGGAATTTATCAGCGTTTCGTAGTCATAAGTCCAAGGCTCGTAGTAGTCCAAAATTTCTGGCTGTTGCGGGTGATAAAAAAGTTTTAAAATGCGTTCAATCTTTGAACCGGAGCGCAAAGAAAGTTCCCCGCCTTTGACTTGCCAACCGCCTTTCCAATATTCTTGATCTTCCCAATTTTTTGGGTAACCGATACCAGGCTTTGTCTCAACATTATTGAAGTACATATACTCTGCGCCTTCGCGGTTAGTCCAAACATTTTTGCAGGTGATTGAGCAAGTATGACAGCCTATGCACTTGTCAAGATTCATCACCATTGCAACTTGTGCTTTAATCTTCAAGCCAATCAACCTCCTCAACTTTTCGCGCAACAACATACATATCGCGCTGGTTGCCCGTCGGACCGTAGTAGTTAAAGCCGTAACTTAACTGACCGTAGCCGCCAATCATATGCGTAGGTTTCATATGAATATGGGTAGGCGTATTGTGAGTTCCGCCGCGAGTGCCTGAAATTTTTGAACCTGGAACGTTAATATGGCGGTCTTGCGCGTGATACATATAAATGACGCCGCGCGGGATTCTCGGCGAAGTTACGGCGCGGGAAATGACAACGCCGTTTCTGTTGTAAATTTCAACCCAGTCATTGTCTTTCACGTTAATTTCCGCCGCGTCTTTTTCGTTAAACCACACAGTTTGACCGCCGCGAAACAGCGTCAACATCTGCTGACTGTCAAAGTACATTGAGTGAGTACTCCATTTGTTATGCGGCGTCAAATATTTCAACGTAATTTCTTTAGTGCCGCCGATTGGATTTTTAAGCGGTCGATATTCCAAAATGGGCTTGTAGACGGACATAACTTCGCCCCATTCGCGCATCATTTCGTGATCTACATAGAAGGATTGACGTCCCGTCACGGTGCGGAAAGGTACAAGTTGTTCAATGCTGACGCTGAAAGGCGTGTAGCGTCGATTTTGGTTACTGCCGGTAAAAGTCGGCGAAGTTATCGTTTCGCGCGGCTGAATTACCACCATATCAAAGGTAAAGCGTTCACTTTCTCTGTCACTTGCAAGCGCCGTAAGATTTTCAAGACCGGTTTTCTTTTCAAGGTCGCGCCACGCTCTGACCGCAACTGAACCGTTGGTAGTAGTCGAAAGCCCCATTACCGCATCGCAAGCTTGCTTTGCCTCGAAAATTGACGGCATACCGTAAGAAATTAAATTCTTATCTTCAATGACGCCGTTGCGGTTTCGTATTTCTTCGTAATCTTGCTTAGACGCCCATGACATACCTTTCATTGCCATACCTTTTTCAACGTTGGGACCGAGCGCAATCCACTTGTCAAAAATTTTAGTGTAGTCGCGTTCAATCATCACAATCGCTGGCATTGTCTTGCCAGGTATTGGTTCGCAATCGCCCTTACTCCAATCAAGAATTTTGCCTTCGGGTTGTGCCGTTTCGCCTTCACTGTCATGTTGAATGGGAACAGCCATAACGTCTTTGTAAATTGGGAAATTTGACTCCTTCGCAACTTTTGACACAGCCGCCGCAAGAGTGCGAAAAATATCCCAGTCTGTACGTGACTCCCACAGCGGGTCTACCGCCGCTTGAAACGGATGAACAAACGGGTGCATATCAGTTGACGACAAGTCCGTTTTTTCATACCAAGTTGCAGTAGGCAAAACTACATCTGCATAAAGCGCGGAAGACGCCATACGAAAATCCAAGTCAACGAGTAAATCCAGTTTTCCGTCAAGCGCGCCGCCCGATTTGCCAATTTCAGATTCATCACGCCATTTAATTTCAGAAGGCTTAACGGGACAATCTTCCTCCGCAAACAAACTGTTTTTCGTGCCGAGCAGATATTTCAAAAAATAATCGTGTCCTTTCGACGAAGAGCCGATTAAATTGTTACGCCAAATAAAAAGGTTACGCGGAAAGTTTACGGGGTTGTCGGGGTCTTCAATGGCAAATTCCAACGTCTTATCTTTCAAACTTTTTGCAACAAATTTTCTGATATTGTCAATGCCTTCAAAGCCCGCCGCCAATGCATCGTCGAAAATTTTTTGACCGCTTTTGTTAAAAGTGGGATAGATAGGCAACCAACCGAGACGCGCC
>CAMJAZ010000022.1 GCA_946403735.1 uncultured Selenomonadales bacterium | reverse complement strand
GCTTATCTTGGCATTAAACAGGAATTTTAATCAATGCGTAATTAGGAATGCTTAATGCGTAATGCCTAAAAGCTAAAAGCTTAAATGGAGGGATAACACAGTGAGTTTGTACAATCGAATCAAAAAGAAATTTCGCTTAAAGAAATTTGCAGTAGCCTTAGCCTTAGGGCTTATGAGTTTGACATTTTCTGCAGAGGCGGCGCCTGAAGTTAATTTAGACTTAGACGAAACTATTCAGCGTGCCTTAGCCAATAACCGCGTAATAAAACAGTCAATCGCTAGCCGTGAGTCTGCCTATTGGTCTTTAAGACAAGCACGGCGGCAAACTACACCTACTGTAAGTTTAAGTGGCAACTGGGGTCTTGGCGGCGGTCCTGCAAATTCCAGCAGTTATGGCGCTGATAAGCACCGCAGATTTGGTGAATCAGCATCAGTTAATGTTCCTATTGACATTGCAGGTACGTACAAGGAAGGTCGAATCGCCGCGCGTTACGGTCTCAACGCCGCTGATTTGACTTTGGAAAATACTTTGCAAGCTGTTCGACAACAAGCGACGGTTTATTACTTCAACGTCTTGCAATGCCGCAATTTAATCACGGTTGCCGAAGAAAATGTTACAACTCTTCAAGAACATTTAAAGCACGTCAACGCACAATTCCGCGCAGGTACGGTTGCTAAGGCTGATATACTTTCATCTGAAGTTCGTTTAGCTAATGCGCAACAAAATTTAGTAAATGCGCAAAATGATTATGACATTGCCGTTGCGACGCTTGACAATTATATTTTACTGCCTGCCGATACGATTATTCATCCGCAGGACACGTTGACTTACATTAAATATAATTTGGACTTGCCAACTTGCACGGCTTACGCGCTGGATAATCGCCCTGACGTTGCCGCCGCTGACTACGCTGTCAAACGCGCTGAATCAAATATCCGTTCCGCTAAAGACGGTTACAAGCCAACTGTAAACGCCGTAGGGTCTGTTGGCATTGCGTCAAATGATTTTCCATTCAAGCCAAATTCTGACGGTGAATCTTGGTCTGTTGGTTTAAATGCGTCGTGGAATGTTTTTGACGGTGGAGTTACTGAAACGCGCATTAGACAAGCTGAAGCGGCTTTAATAAATGCGCAGGAAGAAGCCGCCGCTACTCGTGAATCAATTCAGCTTGACGTACAATCAGCTTTCCTTACACTCCACGCGGCTGAAAAAAATATAGCTACAACGCAAGTTGCCATTAAAAGCGCGGAGGAAGATTATCACATTGCGCAAGTACGTTATGCCGCTGGCGTTGGTACGAACTTAGACGTTATGGACGCCTCTGACAAATTGACGCAAGCTAAGACAAATTATTATACGGCGCTTTACAATTACAATACAGCGAAGGCGGCACTTGATAAAGCTATGGGAATTCCAGTAGGAATTGACGTTACGCGCTACGTTGCCGCTGAAGAGGCTGGCAAATCTGCACAACAGGCACGTGAAGAAGCGGCTGTCATTCCTGACGCATCAACTGAACCTATAATGGACACTCCTGCACCCGTCGTAACCATTGACTTGACAGACTCGGACTATACCAGCTCAACTGAAACTAATACCCCCGCTGAAAATCCTGAAGATGTAATTGTCATTTCTGAATAGCTTTTAGCTTGTAGAATTTTTCTATCCAAAAGGAATTTTACAGTGAATAAATTTGTGAAGGTCATCGGCGGCGTGCTAAGTACCTTTGCGCTTGCTGGTGGACTTTACATAAATTCACAGCGCGAAGCACTTATACAAGATGCCGTAACGAAGGCAGAAGAAAAGGCTAGCGCCATTATCGGCACGGAAGTTAAAATTGGTAGTGTCGACGTTGACGAATTAAATTTTTCTGAACTTCTTGGCAGCTCAATTACAATTAGAAATATTGAAATTTTCGATAAAAATTCTGAACACATTGCAACGGCAGACGAAGCGAAAGTTACTTTTAAGTTGCTTAGTCTGTACGACGAAATGGCTGGCGCTATTGACGAAATAGATATTTCTGGCGCTAAAGTTAATCTTAAAAAGCGCGGCGACGATTCATGGAACGTCAACGACATTAAATTGAAAAGCGAAGGCGAAAGTAATTTTGACGCGAAAATTACTGTAGCTGACAGTTCCATTGACGCTGAATTTGACGGTAAAAAAATTTCCGTCACTGAAATTGCCGCTAATGCAGACTGCGCGGACTTAAACGCGATCGACTTGAACGTTGACGCTAAAGTTTTAGGTTCGCACGTCAACGCGGCTGGTATCGTTGGCGCGGATAATCAAGCTATTCAAGCGCGTGTTGATGCGGTCAACATTGCGAAAGTTTTACCATACATTCCCGAAGGTACGTTGCCCGATTCGTTGACGATTCACGGCGGAACGTTGGACAGCCCTAAAATTTACGTCACACGGCGCGGGGAACTTTTAACGTACCTTGCAACGGGCGATGTTCGCAACGGCGCGGTTAGGCTTGAAGATACTGAAATTGCAAATATTAACGGCAACGTCGTTTTGAACGAACGCGAAGTTAGATTCAACGCTACTGCTACGGCTAATGGGCAGTCGGCGACTGCTAACGGCAAAGTTCGTACCAATGCAGACGAGCCTTTTTTTGATATTTACGCCGAATCAGACAGCTTTGCACCTTCGGCGATTATGGGAAATATTGGTGTCGGTGGCGCGGCAAGTTTTACGGCGCACGTTACTGGCACGGCTAAAAGTCCGCAGGTTGAGGCGGATATTTTTTCGCCTTACGTTACTTATGAAAATATTTCAGCTGGCAACGTTTCAGCTCACGTAAATTATTTTGACAACAGAGTCTATTTAACTGATGTTAGTGGCGAAACTTTCGGCGGAAAAATTAACGGTGAAGTTGAAGTTCACACGCCAACTTTGCAGTACAACGCCCACGTCAAGGCTAACGGTATCGACGCCGCGCAGATTTTAAATTTTGCTGGTTCAGACGCTGATTTCAACGGTAAAATTTCTGCTGACGTTGACTTGAACGGTGAAGGCGCTGACACGTCGAAGTTGAAAATTTTCGGTAGCGCTGAAACTTACCGCGCAGATTATCAAGGCTTTAACGTCGACAATGCTAAACTTTCTTTCTACTACGACGCCAAAGTTTTGAAGATTGATAACCTTAACGCCATTTTGCCGAATCATGGCGCAGTTGGAGTGGAAGGCACGGTAGCCAACGGTACGGCTCTTGACTTAAAATTTTATGCGTCACACGTTGACTTGAATAGCTTAAAACATTTCAATGAACAAATTGACGTTAGCGGCTGGGCAGATTTACTTGGCGAAGTTCACGGCAATATTTCCAATCCGCAAGTTGCATTGAAACTTTCGGCGGTTGACGGTTCTAAACGTGGCGGCGAATACTTCAAAGGAACTTTATTCAAGCAATCGTACGACTCAATTAAACTTGACGCGGCTGGCAGTCTTGACGAAATTACAATTAATGAATTTCGATTGGAGAAAGACGGCAAAATTATTTGGCAGACCCGCGCAGGTACAGTTGGCTTGACTGGCGATAAGCGAATCAACCTTGAACTTGATACGAAAGATGCACGCCTTGAAAATATTGTTGCCTTAGTTGCGCCTGACCAAAAAATTACTGGCAACCTTACAAATACATTGAAAATCACGGGGACGCTTGATAATCCCAACGTCGTCGGCAATGCCAATCTTCATTATGGAAGTTACAACGGAATTTTAATCACGGGCATGGAAGGCGATTACTTTTTCGAGGGCGATAAACTTAGACTGCAAAACTTTTACGTAACTTCGCCGATGATTGACGCCGTATTGGACGGAACTTTTGACAAGGCTACTGGCGCATTAGATTTTGTCGTCGAAGGTAAAGACATAAGCTTAAAACGTTTTCAGAATCAATTTCCCGAAGGTTACGTAGCGGAAGGCCACGGCACATTTGAAGGCGTACTCAAAGGTACGGTTGACGCGCCGCACTTTATAGGAAAGTTCATTTCGCCTGAACTGATTTTCAACGGCATTGATTTAACAAACGTCAATGGAAAGATTGAAATGACTGATTCGCAAATTGTTTTGGACGACTTCAAATTCAATCAAGGCGACGGATTCTTTAATATGGACTTCCATATTAACAGAATCGCTAAAACAATTAACGGCGAAATGGATTTGCAAAATGCTGACATTCCCGCGTTGTTGAAGTTGGCTAATAAAGATTTACCAATTACTGGTAAGCTTAACAGTAACGTTAAATTTAGCGGTACGAGGGGAAATCTTTACGCGCAGTTGACGGGAAATATTTCTAAAGGCGCGATTGGTGATTATGACATTCACGACGTTGAATTAGAAATTACGCATTCAAACGATATACTGCACTTCAACAAGTTCAACGGCAAGCAAGGCGACACTGGAACGTTTAATTTGCACGGGAAGATTGATCAATCTGATGTTATCGACGTAGACTTTGACGCGAAAAACTTATCGCTGGGAATGTTCGCTGCTGGTGCAAGATTGGATTTGAACGTAACGGGTACGACTGACATTAACGCGAAAATTGGCGGAACTGTCAATGACCCAACTGGTGAAGGAACTTTGACGGCGACGGGCAGTGTAAATGGCGCGGCTTTCGATTTGCTTAAAGCTCACGTACTGTTCAAAGATTGGACTTTTGATATACAAGAACTTTTCGTACAACGCCAAATTGCCAATAACATTTACAAGGCAAGCGCTAAGGGTACAATTCCCGTACAAGCGCTGTACATTGATCCTGGCGAAAATGCTAAACAAATGAATTTGAAAATTGGACTTGATGACGCCGACTTAACTTTACTTCCCGTCTTCGACAAGTATGTTGACTGGGCGACTGGCGGACTTAACGGCAATTTAACTATCACGGGAACGCTTGCACGTCCGAAGATTGACGGAATATTTGCAGTTGACGACGGCACGGTTAAGTTGAAGTTTATGTCGACGCCGATTGAGGAGTTAAATATTTCTACGCAGTTTAAAGATGATAGATTCGACATTAAGAATTTTACTGGCAATGTTGGTAAAGGAAAATTTAATTTAACTGGTGGATTTAACTTTGCAAATTTTGCGCTTAACGGTTATAATTTCAATTTGAAAATGGACGCGCTTGATATTCGGAGCAGTTTTTTCAACGGTCCATTGAACGCGGAATTTACCGTTAGTGAAGTTCAAGGATTCAGAGGAAATTATTTGCCGAAACTTGAAGGGCATATCGACTTAGATAAATGTACAGTCAGTGTACCGACAATTCCAGATTCTGATGATCCATTGCCTAATATTCTTTTGGACGTTTCAATAAATCTTGGCGATAAGTTTAGATTTTACAGTTCCCACTTGTACGATATGTACTTGATTGGCTCGGCGCACTTTGAAGGTACGACGTTGCATCCAAAAACTTCAGGGACGATAAGCGTTAAGCGCGGCGGTACGTTGACTTATGCAAACAGCGTCTTTGATATTCGCGAAGGCGAGGCTCATTTCAATCAGATAGATTCATTCTTCCCATCAATACATTTTGCCGCCGATACAAAATTTTCACGGACAACAGTTTTCTTGACGCTCAACGGTTCACTGAACAATATGGATTTAAAGCTTACGTCAACGCCTGCAATGTCACAGACGGAAATTGTAAACCTTTTGACACTGCGCGAAAATTACGCGGAAGGTAAAGGCAATATTACGGCGTCAGATATTTTAGCTATTGGCTTGCAAATGAGTTTGTTAGCGGACGTTGAAGACACGGTACGCAAAACTTTAGGCGTTGACCAATTCCGATTGACGCGCGGCAATGGTTCAGCCTTCACTTTCAAAGAGGAAGAAGATAACCGTAAACAAAATGAATTTAACGTCTTTATAGGCAAGTACATTTCTGATAAAATAATGTTGCGCTATACGCAAGGTATAACTGGCGACAAAATCACACGTTTCGGTTTCCAATACGACATCAATAACAATATTGGAATAACGGTTGAGCGTGAACGTGGAAATTACATTTTTGGCTTAGAAGCGAGATATAATTTTTAGCAAGTAGTCAATAGCCAGTAGCTAGTAGCTAATTATAAGCTACAAGCTACCCGCTACCAGCTATTACAGGAGGTCTGAAGTTTGAAATTTAAACGAAATTTATTAAAGAAAAAGGCAGTGACTATCGGCGCGGTACTACTTTCACTTCCTTTATTATTCGGCTTTAAGGCGGAAAGCGCTGATACAGTGTCAGACGATAAATCTTCTTTAAGCGCCCAAACTTCGGACAAGACAACCGACGCGCCCTTCACGGGAAATATAAATTCAACCGAAGAAAAAGTTACCACTCAAAATAATCCCGCCGCTACTCCAAATATTGAGGAAGAAGAAACTGTTCGTCCTCCGCGCAGAATTGAATACGATGAACGTATGCTTAGGAATGAGGCGGAATATAAACAGTACCTTGACCAGTTTGAAGGGCGAACTGTAGTTGATGTCAAATTTGAAGGTGCAAGCGATTCAACTTTGCCCGCTGTAAAATCTGCCGCGTTAATGCATCCTGGCGACAAATTTACTACGGCGGCGGCTCTTCGTGACATTAACTCAATTCAAAATATTGGCTACTTCTACGATGCCTATCAAACTTTTGCCGAAATTCCAGAAGGCGTCATAATCACTTACCATATGATGGAAAATCCTGTCGTAAAAGATATTGTTATGACTGGAAATACCGTTTACAAGAATGGCGAACTTGATGAAATGTTGGAAGTCAAGCGCGGCGCAGTTTTAAACGGTAATACTCTGCGCGACAATATCACTGCAATGGTTGAAAAGTATCACGGCGACGGCTACATTTGGATGAAAATTGCTAACTTGAACGTGACTGAAGACGGCGTCATCAACATAAAAATCAGTGAAGGCGTACTGGAAGGTTACAAAGTCAAAGGCAATACTAAGACGCGGGAAGTTGTCATTCTTCGCGAAATGCGACAACAACCTGGTGAACCTTTCAACGCAAAATTAGCTCGGCGCTCTATGGAACGTGTTTACAATCTCGGATTCTTTGAAGATGTCAACGTTAAAATGTTGCCTGGTATGGAACCTGACGCAATGATTATGGAAATTAACGTTGAAGAAAAGCGTACAGGAACTTTTGGCGTTGGCGCGGGTTACAGTACGTCCGAAGGCTTTGTTGGTTCAATAAGCATTTCCGACAAAAACTTTCTTGGTATGGGCGACGCCGTATCGCTTACATTTGAGAAAAGCGCTAATGAACACGACGCGCACGGCTTTTCATTCACGTACAGACGCCCTTGGCTTGATAAACGTGAGACGGCGGGAACTTTGATGCTCTATCACCGTACCTATCAATACTACGACTACGACACAAACGGCGATTTGAAGGAACGTTATATGCGGCGTTATAGCGGCGGCGAAATTACTTTAAGCCGTCCTTGGAGCGAATATTCGACAAACTACATTACAATTCGTCAACGTAAAGATGATTATGTTAGACACGTTAGAAGCGGTAATGCTGGCGACCGTAGTGGCGAAGCTGGGCAACAATGGCGCGATGAAAATTTCGGTACGACGCGCAGTATTGAATGGCAACACATAACTGATACGCGCGATAACATTTATAATCCGACAACTGGCGATAAATCTGTTATCGATTTGGAACTTGGCGGACTTTTAGGTGGCGACTTCAAATTTCAAAAAATTTCTATAGACAATCAGCACTTCTTTAAGGCTGGCGATCACGATCAAGTTTGGGCATGGCGTGGCGCTTATGGTTGGGGACGTGGCGACATGACGGAGTTTAACCAATTCCGCGTTGGTGGACAAGGAACATTGCGCGGCTATCGTGACGACCAATTTAGAGGAAACAGAATGTTACTTGCGACGTTGGAATATAGATTTCCGCTTGCAAAAAAAGTTCAAGGCATTGTATTTACTGATTGGGGCGGTGCGTGGAATTCAAGTTTTCTGCCAAAAGGCGGCGACATTAACGGCAGTATCGGTGTAGGTGTGGCGCTTAATACACCATTCGGCGCGTTTAGATTGGATTATGGACGCGGTAAGCAGGGCGGACGTTTCCATTTCTCAATCGGCGGAGGATTTTAGTTGAATTAAGAATTAAGAATGTAGAATTAAGAATTTGTAATGAGTAATGCAAAGTTTGATGAATTAAAAAAATATTTAGTTGAACTCGATAGCGTTGCCGTAGCATTTTCAGGCGGCGTCGATTCAACTTTTCTGCTTAAAGTTGCACACGATTTACTTGGCGACAAAGTTATTGCTGTAACTGCCGCGTCAAAATCTTTCCCGCAACGTGAACTTGATGAAACTAAAAATTTTTGCCGCGCAGAAAATGTTCGGCAAATTATTTTTAATTCAGATGAATTGATGAAAGACGCCTTCCGCGAAAATTCTAAAAATCGGTGTTATATTTGCAAGCGCGGACTTTTTGAAAAAATTTTGCAAATTGCCGCCGACAATAAAATTTCCTACGTCGTCGAAGGTTCAAATATGGACGATAACGGCGACTTTCGACCAGGTATGAAGGCGATTGATGAATTGGAAATAAAAAGCCCGCTCCGTCACGTTGAACTTTATAAAAATGAAATTCGTACCTTATCGCGTGAAATGAACTTGCCGACGTGGGACAAGCCGTCTTATGCTTGTTTAGCGTCAAGATTTGTTTACGGTGAATCAATTTCCGCTGAAAAGCTTGCAATGGTTGATAAGGCTGAACAATTTCTGATTGACAAAGGGTTCAAGCAAATTCGCGTACGCATTCACGGAAATATTGCGCGAATTGAAATTTTGCCTGACGCCTTCGACAAATTTTTAGAAAAAAATTTTCGTGATGAAGTTGCCACGAAGTTTAAAGAGTACGGCTTTTCTTACGTTACGTTGGACTTGCAGGGTTATCGTAGTGGCAGTATGAACTTTTTTAATTAGGAATTCGTAATGCGTAATTCGTAATGTTTAAAACTACTAACTACTAACTACTCACTACTTACTAAAAGGAGGGAATTTTTATGGACAAAGAAGAACGCTATATTTCTGTCGAACAGTCTATAATACAGGCTTGTCACGAAGTAAATTTAATGCGTGCAGGTTTAAAACCTAAACGTACTTTAAATGAATTGTGGGAAAAACTTGAAGAAGAATTAGATGAAGATGAACTTCAATATTTACCTCGAAAGGCTGTAAAAAAAGCATGACTATACTTTGGGCTGATAAATTTGCCGATGATATTAAATATTATTACAAAAAGAAAAAATATTTAAAAATTCGTGAAGATGTAAAGACAGTAACAGATGAACTTGAAAAAGGAAATTTACTTGGCGATAGGTTGGAAGGTTTAAAATTGCCCGAAGGTACTGCCGCTTACAAAGTTAGAATTGCGAATACTTCAGCGAACGCTGGCAAGTCAAATGGTTTTTGTCTGCTTTATTACGTAGCCATTGAAGATGAAATTTATTTGCTCACGATTTATTCAAAGAAAGATGATGAACGCGTACCAAATGACGCCCAAATAGCTATGCTTATAGCCAATATCATAAAATAAAATTTTGAACGGAGAAAAATTTATGGCAGATTTACTTTACACAATCAAAGCTAATACACCGAAGGAAGAAATTATTCGGCAACTGCGCGAACACCCCGAAATAAAATTTGTGTCTATGATGGGAATTGACCTTGCTGGAAACGATACGGATGAAAAAATTCCTGTACGAATTTTCATTAAGGATATGGACGAATTTTTTGAAGGTCGCGCAGTGCAAACTGACGGAAGTTCTGTCGTACTGCCTGGTATCGCCACGCTTAACAACGCCAAAGTTGATATGCCTGTCGACCATTCCGTCAACTGGTTTGTCGACTACAACTTTGAACACTACGACAATGTCACTAATCGCCCCGTCGGAACTTTGCGCATTCCTAGCTTTTTAATTCACGAAGGAAACCGCGTTGACTCCCGCGCAGTCTTGACTGACACTTTAATCTACGTCAAAAAAGAACTGGTCGACCTCTTCCACCGTTATCCTGAAGTTAGCGGACTTGCTGTCAACGGTAAAGATATTGTCGATATAACTTTCACGTCGGCAACGGAGCTTGAATTTTGGGTGAAAACGCCGCTTGAAGAAGCCGCCGTCGAAGAAATGAGCGCGTCACAAGTTATGCAGGAGCAGTACTGGGAACGTACACACGGCGCGGTTAGATGTGCGCTTGAACAAAGTTTGATTGAGCTTGACAAGTACGGCTTGAAAGTTGAAATGGGACACAAGGAAGTAGGCGGACTTAAGGCGCAGATTGACGAGTCGGGACACTTAACACACGTCTGCGAACAGTTGGAAATTGACTGGAAATTTTCTGACGCCGTACAAGCCGCTGACAATGAAATTTTGGTGCGGACTGTCGTTAAAGAAATTTTCCGCGCGAATGGTCTTGAAGTTAGCTTTAAAGCTAAACCGATGATTGGACTTGCTGGTAACGGTGAACATACACATTTGGGACTTGCCGCCGTGACAGCTGATGGGAAAGTTTATAATCTTTTTGCCGCGAAAGATCCTGAACAAGATTTTATGAGCGCGGTAGGTTATGGCGCGTTAATGGGCTTGCTGAAAAATTATGAAGTCATTAACCCCTTTGTAAGTGCGACGAACGATTCACTTAACCGCTTAAAACCTGGATTTGAAGCGCCTATTTGTATCGTCACTTCATTGGGTCACACGCCGAAATTTCCTAGCCGTAACAGAACAATTTTAGCTGGCTTGATTCGTGATTTGGAAAATCCTATGGCGACGCGCTTTGAACTTCGCGCTTGCAATCCATATACAAATACTTACTTGGTACTTGCCGCCGCGTATTCAGCTATTCTTGACGGTATCAAAATGGCAGTTACTCATACGACGGACGAACTTTTAGCAGAACTTTCAAAGGATGCTGGCGCTGACGGCTTTTACCTGGAAAAAG
>CAMJAZ010000021.1 GCA_946403735.1 uncultured Selenomonadales bacterium | reverse complement strand
TGCTTAAATTGGCGGCGTTATGTCGTCTTTAAGAATATATATATTTCTTTTTTAGAGGAAGTGATAAAATGAGAGTTACCGACTTACTCAAGAACGCGAGTATTGATTTGGGCGCAAAAGTCAAAGACAAGCCCGACGCAATATCTCATTTGGTCGACTTGATGGAAAAAGGCGGCAACATCAAAAACAAAGCGCAGTACTTGAAAGACGTTCAAGCGCGTGAAGCGTCAGGTACTACTGGATTGGGTGACGGCATTGCCACGCCACACGCAAAATCAGGCGGTGTTACAGCGGCTGGTCTTGCGGCAATGACAATCCCCGAAGGTATCGACTTTCAGTCAATGGACGGCAACCCTGCGCGACTGTTTTTCTTAATCGCAGCGCCAGACGGCGGCAATGACGAACATTTAATGATTCTGTCCAAGCTTGCCACAATGGTTATGGATCCCGACTTCAAGGAAGCACTTATTAAAGCGAAGTCCAAAGAAGAATTTTTAAAGATTATTGATGACAAGGAAGACGGGAAATTCCAAGCGCCAGCATCAGCAAGTTCAGCACCTGCTGCTACGGCTGATCACATTCAAATTCTTGCAGTTACAGCTTGTCCTACTGGTATTGCGCATACTTTTATGGCGGCTGAAAGTTTGGAGCAACACGCTAAGAAACGCGGCATTTCAATTAAAGTTGAAACAAACGGTTCAGGCGGCGCGAAAAATATTTTGACTGCTGATGAAATTGCGAAGGCAGACGGAATTATTGTTGCGGCGGATAAAAACGTTGCAATGGCTCGTTTCGACGGCAAACACGTTGTCATAACGAAAGTTGCTGACGGTATCAACAAAGCTGATGAACTTATTGACCGAGCACTTAGCGGCTCTGCACCAATTTACCACGCAAAAGCTGGTGACAGTGCAGGTGACGAAGGGGGCGGCGGCGGTACTGATGAAAGTATCGGGCGTCAAGTTTACAAACACTTGATGAACGGCGTATCGCATATGTTGCCATTCGTCATTGGCGGCGGTATTTTAATTGCAATTTCATTCTTAATCGACGGCTTTTCAGTTGACTTGAATAGCTTGCCTGCAGATGAACGCGGGAAATTTGGTAATATCAATCCAGTTGCTCACGTCTTCAATGCAATAGGCGGCGCGTCATTCGGCTTTATGTTGCCAGTACTTGCAGGATTTATAGCAATGTCCATTGCTGACCGTCCTGCATTAGCGGCAGGTTTTGTAGGCGGCGCACTTTCTGGCGCTAACGGCTCTGGATTCTTAGGCGCATTGTTAGCTGGCTTTATCGCTGGTTGGCTGTTGAACTTCTTGAAAAAATTCCTTAGCTTTTTGCCGCCGTCATTGGAAGGTACAAAGCCAATTCTATTTTATCCATTACTCGGCGTTTTAATTATCGGTCTTATCTGTAACTTTGTAATCGGTCCTCCTGTCGCGGGAGTTAATGCATGGTTGCAAGATACGCTGATGCATATGGATCCCTCTGCAAAAGTTTTAATGGGCGCTATCGTTGCTGGTATGATGGCTGTTGATATGGGCGGTCCTTTGAACAAGGCAGCTTATGTCACAGGCGTCGGACTTTTGGCTAGCGGTAACTATTACGTTATGGCGGCTGTTATGGCTGGCGGTATGGTTCCTCCTATCGCTATTGCGCTTTCATCTATTTTCTTCAAGAGCAAGTTTACGAAGAGTGAACAAAAAACCGCGCCAACAAACATTATCATGGGCTGTTCATTCATCACTGAAGGTGCTATCCCATTTGCGGCTGGCGACCCACTCCACGTTATTCCTGCTTGCGTTATCGGCTCAGCAATTACGGGGGCGATAACTATGTTCTTTGATTGTACACTTATGGCGCCTCACGGCGGAATTTTCGTTGTTCCTACGATCGGTAATCCATTCGGCTACTTAATCGCCATTGCAGTCGGATCGATTATCGGCGCTATTGTGCTTGGCTTTATCAGAAAGCCGCGTCCACAGGACTAATTTTTAGCTGGTGTAAGTCAATGCCACCGACTTGCACATATTAGCTAACGAACATTATAAATTTTCCGCGTAAACATAAGCGCGGATTTTTTTTGCAACAAAATTTTTCAACGTCAATTTGCAATATAAAAATTTTCATTACGCATTACGCATTAATTTCCAAAAACTTCGTCGGCAGTTCCCATCTTCAAAATTTTTTTATTGAGGAGGATAACTTTATCGGCGTATTTTTTTACCTGTTCAAGGTCGTGTGAAATTAAAAGTATCGCCATATCTTCTTCCGCGCAGAGTTTTGCGGCAAGTTTATAAAAAATTTCAATGCCGTCTTTATCGACGCCGCTAACTGGTTCGTCCAGCAACAATAAATCTGGCAATGGGTCAAGCGCCAATGCTAAAAGTACGCGCTGCAGTTCACCGCCACTTAACGCGCCTAATCTGCGGTCGATTAAATATTCTGCTTGTACGCGCCGCAAATTTTTCAAAACTCTTTCGCGAATAAATTTTGACGGAAATAGCCAAACTGGTTTCCACGTCAAGCAAGCCATAAATAAATCTAAAACTGAAATGGGACTTGTCGCGTCAAATTTTAAAGTCTGCGGTACGTAGCCGATTATTGGGCGCAAATGTTTTCCCTTCGCGTCAAAATAATTCAGCGTTCCTGTATGTTCGACTTCACCCAAAATTGACTTCAGCAACGTTGACTTACCTGCGCCATTTTGACCGATTAGCGCGGTTAATTCGCCGCAATTCATCGTAAAGGTTACGTCGTCAAGGATTGTCAACTTGCCAACTTGTACGCCGAAATGTTCAACTTTTGTTTCGCAAAGTTTGTTGCTTTTATGATGATTTTGCATTTTAAGTTTTAGTTTTTAGGTTAGAAATTTTTTCTGAAATAACGGCGTCAAGTGAATCAAGCATTGCAAAACGCCGCCGATAAACTGCACGTTTATGACTAGGAATTTCATCAACCGTCTTTCGCTTTTCAATAAGCGGCAAGCTGAAAAATCTTTCGTCACTCGTCAAATGTCCGCCGCATTCTTCCCAAAAATCGCTGAATGAAGTTTTCAACTTTCTATCGCGCCTAATGTGATTGTTAGCATAATAGCCAGCATTCGTGACGGCGAAAATTTTTTGCAGACCAAGTACACGGGCTAGAGACTGCGCGGCGTACAAAATTAAATTTTTTGTGCGGTAAGCGTGAGATTTTTTTGTAATAACTTTTATAATTTCTTTGGCATTGTCGACGTTTGGACCTTGCATAGCTCCGATAAACATTGCTTGACTAGCTGGTAAAACATCATCAATGTTGCCGATTAAATCTGCGCGGGCTATCCAAAATAAAATTTGGTAAATCGGCGTTTCGTCGTCAAGCTGAAACATTATCGACATTAAACTTTCTTTACGCTGACCTGGCTTGACGTAGAAAACTAAATGCAAGTCGCCCAATTCATCGTTAATCGGCATTTTCCACAACTCAAAAGGCTTTTCGCTGTAAACATCAATCAAAAAATCTTCGCGCAGATTTTCTGCCATAAATTTCATATGGTCGGTGATTAACGTTGCGCGTTCGTCGAAAGTAGATTTGTGGTAAAAAAAAGCTCGCGTCGCTTGTTCATAGACGAAAGGGTAAACGTCCGCCAATTTTTTCAAAATATTTGACTGCGTGAAAAATTTTTCAAGCCGCGCCATACGTTGAGGGTGCAGACAGCAACGCGCTAAAAAAACCGCGAATCGGTGCGCCTCTCGCGGATTGTTCAAATTGTAAATTTTTTTTCCAAGTTCAATAAAGTTCATTTTAGTTGCTAATTTTCAGTTAAACGTTTCGATTGGTCGGCAGTTATCAGCGCAGAAATAATTTCATCCAAGTCGCCATTTAAAACGCCGTCCAATTTGTGAAGTGTCAAGCCAATTCTATGGTCGGTAACTCTGCCTTGCGGAAAATTGTACGTCCTGATTCTTTCGGAACGATCGCCACTTCCAACTTGATTTTTCCTGTCAGCCGCAATAGCTTCATTTTGTTCACGTACGGCTAAATCTTTCACGCGGGCACGAAGTACGCGCATAGCTTTTTCCTTATTTTTCAGCTGGGATTTTTCATCTTGACATTGTACGACAATTCCACTTGGAAGGTGCGTTATGCGAATAGCCGTTTCAGTTCTGTTGACGTACTGTCCACCAGCGCCGCTCGCGCAGTAAGTGTCAATTCTCAAATCGTTAGGATTTATTTCTACGTCGACTTCCTCCGCCTCTGGCAATACCGCAACTGTAACCGCGCTTGTATGTATCCTGCCGCTTGATTCAGTAACTGGTACGCGCTGAACTCGATGAGTACCACTTTCATATTTCAATTTGCTGTACGCGCCTTGCCCGTCAACTGTAAAGGAAATTTCTTTAAAGCCGCCTATCGTCGTAGGGTTAGCGTCGACAATATCAACGCGCCAACCTTGACGTTCAGCAAAGCGCGTGTACATTCTAAATAAATCTCCTGCGAATAATGCCGCCTCTTCGCCACCAACGCCGCCGCGAATTTCCACAATAACGTTTTTGTCGTCGTTAGGGTCGCGCGGTAAAAGTAAAATAGGTAACTCTTTATCAAGTTCAGCTTTAGATTTTTTCAAGTCGGCAAGTTCTTCAGCCGCCATTGTTTTTAATTCTTCGTCATCAGCCGTTTCAACCAAAATTTTATCTTCGTCAATTTGTTCAAGAATTTTTTTGTATTCGCGAAATTTTTTTACAATCGGTTCAAGCGTCGAAAGTTCCCGCGTTAATTTTGTAAATCTGTCGACGTTGGCAACTACCGAAGGATCGCCAATTTGTGATTCAATTTCGCGGAATCTGTCTTCAACTTTTTGTAATTTGTCAAGCATTTTCAACCTCATTATCTTTTAAGCGCGTCGCAACCGATGAACTTTTATCAGCGTGTGCCACGTAATATTTTTCATCGTCAGGCAAATTGTCATAGTCAAAGTACCAAGGCAAATGTTTGCAACGCAAATCGCCCATTGTACGCAGTGAAAATCTTAAACTGTAATTGCGCGTGTTTGAGTACAACGCAAAAGTTGTGTCGACATTCGCATAGCCGAAAGTTTTATTGATTCGTGCCTGCCGTTCAAAATTTTTCTCGGTACGTTGCCAAAAACTTTTATCGTAGAAAGTTATATCCTCCCATACAAGCGCCGTACCAACTTTGCGAAATTCGCGGTGCGTATTCAAAATTTCGTACAAATTCCGTACAAAATCTTTCGGGCAATTCTCAACTGGCACAACGTCAGGGTCAGTGTAAACATACGGCGAAGAAATTTTCATTTTTTCCAAAATGTTCGACTTCCACAATGCCTTATATCCTAAATTTTTTTTCAGCGGAATAATTTTAACCGCAGAATTTTTTTCAAGCTCTGAATAATATTCTAAAAGTTTTTGGTACGTCGAATCGTTATCCAAAATTATCAATTTGCGGTAGCCAGCGTCAAGTAGCCAATCAATCAGCTGTTTCATTACACCAAGACGATCCCGCGCATTTATGAAAATCGGCACGTCACGCCAATCATCTAAATTCCACAAGCTGATAATTTCCCGCGCTAAATTTTTGTTCGTGTAATTTCTTGCAAGTTTGAGATTATGTTTAGCCTCTTGAAAGTTTGATTTAATTTTCAGCGTTTCTGAATAAAAATTCGCCGCGTCATCAAAACGTTGCAGTAAGGCGAAACAATTTGCGCGATAAAATAAACTAAGCTCGTCAAAGTCCTGCCATACGCGGAAACGAAAATCATCGTAAACAGCAAAATATTTCGCGGCACGAACATAATTTCCAGACAAATAATTTACGCGCCCAAGTATGTAGTACAAATTAAAATTTCCACGCGGCGGTTCAGTCAAATTGTCGACAATCGTGTAGGCGTAAAATTTCGCGCGTTCGACGTTGCCTTCACCCAAATATTTCAGCGATTCGTAAACAAGAAATTCACTAAGTTCTAAAATTTCTTTCAGCTTATCTGGCAATTCTTCATCAACGCTATAATTTTTACGAAATTTTAAAGCATCAATAATACAATCACAAATTTTTTCTACGTCGTCAATTTCTTTAGCGGCGCAAAATTTTTCATAGAGTTCATTTAAATTCATTACTACACTTCCGAAAAAATTCATTACGCATTTCGCATTTCTAATTCCTAATTATCCATTACGCATTGATTAAATGTGTGCCAAGCTAAAGTTGCACATTTTACGCGAGCTGGCATATTCGCAATATTTTTTAACGCCGCCGCGTCGTCAAGCTGTTCAAGTTCATCATCATTCGTAACATCGCCTTTAATCATCGCTATAAAAAGTTCCGCAAGTTTTTTAGCGTCGTCAATTTTTTTTCCGCGCAGAAGTTCAATCATCATATCGGTTGACGCTTGAGAAATTGCGCAACCTTGCCCAGTAAAAGCCGCATCTTTAATCACGCCGTCAGAAATTTCAAGTTGCAAAGTTATATCGTCGCCGCAACTTGGATTATGTCCGCGTTCTTTGATTGTAGCGTTTGGAAGTTGCCGCCGATTTTCCGTAGCGTGGCTGTGTTCGGCTATTAATTCTGTATAAATATCTTCAAGCAAGTTTCATAACTCCTCTAACTTTTTTTATCGCGTCAATAAGGCGGTCTACGTCGTCAATCGTGTTATAAAAATAAAAACTAGCGCGGCAAGTTGAATTTTGCCCCAAATATTTCATAAGCGGCTGTGCGCAATGATGACCTGCACGAATCGCTACGCCTTCAGCGTCAAGAATCGTCGCTACGTCGTGAGGGTGTACTTCTTTAATGTTGAAAGTTACAATTCCAATTTTATTATCGCGCCGCGAATCGCAACCGTAAAGTTCGACGTATGGAATTTTTTTCAGCTCCGAAATGGCATAATCAGTCAAACTTTTTTCAATTCGTTCAATTTCATCAAATCCGATTGAATTAATATAATCAATCGCCGCGCTAAATCCTGCCGCTCCACCAACATTTTGCGTACCAGCTTCAAATTTATTCGGCAATTCAGCAAAAGTCGTATTTTGTTCCTCAACATATTCTATCATATCGCCGCCGCTAAGGAAAGGTTTCATTTCGTCGAGAATTTTTTCACGTCCATATAAAATTCCAATGCCCATTGGTCCTAACATTTTATGCGCGGAAAAAGCTAAAAAATCAACGTCTAAGTCTTGAACGTCAACCGGAATGTGCGGCACTGATTGTGCGCCGTCAGCAACGATAACTGCGCCAACTTCGTGAGCTTTCGCGGCTAAAGTTTTAATGTCATTTTTTAAACCAAGTACGTTAGAAATTTGCGTGACGGCTAAAATTTTTGTTCTGCGCGTAAGTTTTGCGGAAATATCTTTTTCAGATAAATTTCCGTCGTCGTCAAGGTAAATGTAATTCAGCGTTGCACCTTTAGCCTTCGCCACCATTTGCCACGTGACAAGGTTTGAATGATGTTCGCTAATCGTAATTAAAATTTCGTCGCCAGCGTTGACATTTTCTAGCCCGTACGAATACGCCACAAGATTAAGTGATTCTGTAGCATTTTTTGTAAAAATAATTTCGGCTGGACTTTTGGCATTGATAAATTTTTGAACTTTAACGCGGGTATCTTCATAAATTTTCGTAGCCTTGACGCTAAGTTCATAAACGCCGCGATGTGGATTCGCATTACAGCCGCCGTAGTAGCCACAAATTGCGCGGACCACGCTTTCAGGCTTTTGCGTAGTTGCGCTGTTGTCAAGATAAACCATTCGTTGCCCATTCATATGGCGATTTAAAATTGGAAAGTCCATTAAAAAATTTTTATTCATAGGACAATCTCCTTTGAAGTTCATCGAAAATTTCTGCGCGGAGTGATTCATCAGAAATTTTTTCAAGTACTGGATTAAACGCCGCCTCAATGATTAATTTTTCTGCCTCAAATTTATCAAGTCCACGACTCATTAAATAAAAAATTTTTTCGTCGTCAAGGCGTCCAACACTAACCGCGTGATGTCCATCTACGTCATCTTCATTTGACAGCATAAGCGGCACTGAACGATTTCTAACCGTATCGGAAAGAATTATGACTTCCTCAAGTTCACGACCGATTGAACCTTTAGATCCGCGTTGAAAATCTAATGTTCCACGAAAAATTTTATTACATTCGCCATTCAATGCGCCGCGAACATTCATAACGGCATTTGTACGCAATCCGCGTTGACGAATCACATAATTAAAATCAAGACGCCTTTTATCGTCGCCCAAGTACACAGAATTTATTTCAGCAGTGGATTCATCGCCGTCAAGATTTATTTCAATGTCTGCAGAAAAATTTCCTCGTCCCAAATCAATGGCGGCAAGTTCTACACGCGCAGAGTTGCCGACGTTAATTTTAATTTTTTGCGCAGAATTTTCAACTGAAAGATTTATTTCAGAAATTTTTTTAACTTCTCCGTCTGCAACATTTATAATTTTTTCTTCAACATCAACATCAGCTTTAACGCTATTAACGCCGAGCCAGCGCCACGTTGCAAGTGGCATTTCGCCTAAAATTTTTTCGTCCATTTATTTACCTCAATTTTAGATTTTAGCTTTCAAAAATATATTTTTTAAAATTATAACAGAATTTAAACTTAGTTCAATGAAAAATTTTTCTGCGAATAACTTAATAAAAAACGGACAGCCAATTTAGACTGTCCAAATTTTATTTTAATGGAGATTCAATTATTTGCTAACTTCGCTAGGAATATCCATAATTGCTTCAACGCCGCGCTGTCCTGTTCGTATTCTCACGGCGTCTGAAAGTTCATATACAAAAATTTTTCCGTCACCAAATTTTCCAGTTCGCAAAATTTTCTGCGCGGTATCCAAAACTTTTTCGACGGGAATTTCACAGACGACCGTTTCAACTTTTATTTTCGGCACAAGATTAACTTCATATTCTCGCCCGCGATAAACTTCCTTGTGACCTTTCGTCAAACCGCAACCATAAACTTGACTTACCGTCATTCCGTGTACGCCGATTGCATTTAACGCGTCTTTCAACTCTTCCAACTTATTCGGACGCGTAATTATATCAATCTTAGTAATTTTTCGTTGCTCCATAAATTTCAACTCCTCAATTCGTACCGTGAGAACTTAAATTAAATACGCTTGACGTTGATGAAAAATCTTCACTGATAAAATTCGGTACGCCTGTGAAAATCGTTTCGGTATAACCTCTTTCTCCGTGTTCAGAAATATCCAGCCCGTTAATTTCTTCAGTTTCATCTGCGCGAATCGTAACAAAGGCGTTGACAATTTTATACAAAACCGTTGAACCGACAACTGCTAAAATTATCGCTACGACAATAGAAATAATCTGCGCGATAAATAAATCTGTTTCGCCGTAAAAAAGACCGTTAGCACCATCAGGATTTATTGAAGTCGTTGCCCAAAGTCCAGTTGCCAACGCTCCCCAAATTCCGCCTACACCGTGAATTCCAAATGCGTCAAGCGAATCGTCGTAACCGAGACGCGCTTTTAAAATTGCAACTGAACCGTAACAAATTCCGCCGCCTATTAAACCGATAAATATTGACGGAATAATTGTTACGTAACCTGACGCAGGAGTTATCGCAACTAATCCAGCTATACAACCTGAAATTGCGCCCAAAACTGTAGGCTTGCCGCTTCTAATCCATTCAATAAGTACCCAGCCGATTAGTCCAGATGCCGCCGCTATGTGAGTAACTACAAACGCATTCGCCGCTAATTCATTTGCGCCAAGTGCACTTCCTGCATCAAAAAACATCCAGCCTAGCCATAAAAACGCCGCGCCAATTACTGACATCGGAATATTGTGAGGCACCATTGCCCGCTTACCATAACCGCGCCGCTTGCCAAGTAAAATGCAAATCGTTAAACCGCTTACGCCTGATAAAATATGAATTACAAGTCCACCTGCAAAATCTAATGCGCCGAGTTGTGCTAAAAATCCGCCGCCCCATACCCAATGAGCCATTGGATTGTAGATGAAAATTGCCCACAGCAACATTAAAATTGCAAAGCCGCCAAATTTCATTCTTTCAGCAATCGCGCCAGTTATCAATGCTGGTGTCAACGCCGCAAACATACACTGAAATATTATAAACGCTAATTCTGGAATCGTCGTACCTTCTAAAATATTATAGCCGACGCCTGCCAGTCCAATTTTTGATAAATCGCCGATTAAACCGTTTACATCTGCTCCAAATGCCATTGTGTAGCCGATTAAAACAAATTCAACGCTTATCATTCCAAGAATAAACATTGACTGCATTATTGTTGATAAAACATTTTTGCCGCGTACCATTCCGCCGTAGAAAAGCGCTACTGCTGGCGTCATTATGAAGACCATTGACGCGCTAAGCAGTACCCATGCTGTATCGCCGCTTGAAATTGCATTTACCGTATCCATTGCGAAAACCTCTTTCGTGTGGAAATTTTTTGACGGTACCTGTCAATACAGCTATTATAATTTTATTATAATTTGTTGTCAATCGGATATAAAACTGTATACTGAAATACTTTTTAAACGAAATTCTAATTTGTTCAATGAAAATTTTTTTATTGACGGTTAGCGGCGAATAACTTAATATGCCGTCGACTAAATTTTACAGATTGGAGAAAAACAATGTTACACCCAAAAATTGCAAATTTATCAGCAACGCGACATATTTTGAAAACTTTTAATCTTCGCGCGTCAAAAAAATTAGGACAAAATTTTTTAATAAATTCAGAAGTTGTAGAAAAAATTGTCGACGCGGCGGAAATTTCCGAAGGCGAAGAAATTTTAGAAATTGGACCAGGAATTGGAACTTTGACGCAGGGATTGTTGGAAGCTGGCGCAAAAGTTACTGCGGTTGAATTGGATAAAAAATTACCCGCAGTTTTATCTCAAACACTTGCTGGTTATGAAAATTTTAAATTAATTCAAGGCGACATTTTGAAAGTTGATATTGAAGAGTTAATGCCAAAAAATTTTAAATTTGTT
>CAMJAZ010000020.1 GCA_946403735.1 uncultured Selenomonadales bacterium | reverse complement strand
AGTATAGCCTAACAGTAAAACAAAAATCGTTAAAGAATGTGTAAACTGAAATTGAAAGTGTATAAATCCTTAGTTGATGGAACGCCGTATGAGGGGAAACTCTCACGTACGGTGTGGAGTGGGGGAAAACTTAGAGATAATCTCAAAGAGTTACCTATCACTATTGACTGGCGACGTTACTAGCTGGAATAACGCCAAACAATCTGAAGAATCCGAGCGCGTGAAACACAACGTTTTTGTATGACACGTAGCTAAATGAAAAAAATCCCTCCATAAAAGTTCTTCTAGACGGAGGGATTTTTTATTTTAGCTTGCAACGTTTTTCAAATTTTTTCTGCGACGCCGATTTTCTTTCATACGTTCAAGTTGTTCATCACTTGTTGGTGGAATATCGCTGTAATCAATTTCATCATCAGGAAGTTGGTGCATATTTTTTATTCTTTTGTACTGCTCTTCGCTGATGTAAACTCCTTTATACAAAACTGGATTGTTCATAGTAGTCGATCCTTTCTTTTTTATTTGCAAGACGAGCAGAAATGATTCTGTTTGTATCACCGCGTTCAGTATAAATCACGACTAAAATTTTTTCAACTTTTCCGATAATTTTATATCTGTCTTCGTCGTCGCTGTGAAAATCATCATAGTCCTCAATAAAATTTTCATCGAGAAAGACCAACGCAGCATCTTCAAAATAAATATTATGTTTTTTTTAATTTATTGCGGCTTTTTCTGCGTCCCAAACGAATTTCAAATCGCCAAGCTCAAAATTTACGTCCACTTAATCACCTCACAAATATTTTCGTCTTCACATAAAATTTTCCTTTAAGACTTAAATTAAATCACTGTTTTATGCTATAATGACAAAAAATTTTTTCATACGAGGAGAAAAAGTTTTGAGAATTAAAACAGTCGAAACTCCAAATTCTTTAGTGCAATATTTGACGCCGCTAAATGTATGGGCGCTGGCGATAGGCTGTGCAGTAGGTTGGGGCGCATTCGTGATGCCAAGTGCAACTTTCTTGCCAAAAGCTGGACCAATCGGCACTGCAATAGCAATGGTCATCAGCGCGGCTCTTATGTTAATTATCGCGGCAAATTACCATTACTTAATCAATCGTCGTCCTGACGAAGGCGGCGTTTTCACATACACGAAAAAAATTTTTGGCTACGATCACGCCTTTTTATGTTCGTGGTTTTTATGGTTTGTGTACGTCGATTTACTGTGGGCAAACGTTACCGCTTGTACGATTATAGCTAGAAATTTGCTCGGCAATTTTTTTCAAGTCGGCTTTCACTACAATTTTTTCAGCTACGAAATTTACTTTGGCGAAATTATTTTAATGGCGTCAATTTTAATTTGCGTCGGTATCCTCTGCGCGAAGAAAAGAAAATTAGTCACGAACTTAAACACAATCTTAGCGTTAATTTTAATCGTCGGCGGCTTATCCTGCGCGGCAGTAGCAATTTTAAGTAGCGGCTGGCACGTAGAAAATTTTGAACCGCTATTCGTACCAGAAATTTCCCCCACCGTACAAATTGCTGGATTAATCGCCCTAGCTCCATGGGCATTTTTGGGCTTTGAATCAATTTCCAATGCGGCAGGCGAATTTAATTTCTCACCAAAAAAATCTTTCGCGATAATGGCAGTGGCAATTTTTTTTGCCGCAATTTTCTACGTTGCGATGACTTGTTTAGCAATTTCATCTGTACCAATCGGCTTTCAAAATTGGCAAGAATACGTAGCGCACCTTGACGAATTGGACGGCTTAGTTGCACTGCCAACTTTCTACGCGGCAAATGAAATTTTAGGCAACTTCGGCTTAATACTTTTGGGCGTGTCGATAATCTGCGGAATTTTGACCAGCGCAATTTGTTCGTACTTCGTAGCAAGCAGATTGATGTACGCAATGGCTAAAGATAATTGTTTGCCTAAAAGACTTGCTGTCCTCAATGCAAACAACGTACCAGCCAACGCGATAACTTTAGTTTTGATAATTTCGCTGATAGTCCCGCTTATCGGTCAAACAACGTTGCAATGGATAACCGACGTAACGACAATCGGCGCGGTTATAGCTTACGGCTACGTTTCGGCGGGTACGTACTTCACGGCGAGAGCAAATGGCGATAAAAAATTTATAATTACTGGCATAATCGGCATTTTGCTAGCGATAATGTTTGCGGTATTTTTACTTGTACCGAATCTTTTATCAGATGAACTTTTGCCGCGTGAATCGTACTTCATTTTAATTTTGCTTAGCATTTTGGGAGTAATTTTTTTCAGAATGATTTTCAAGCGCGATACTGAACGTCGTTTCGGAAAATCTTTCGTGACGTGGATTGTAACGTTATTTATGATTTTCTTCTGTTCGTTAATGTGGATGCGGCAGTCCATGACGGAAGATTTTTCTGTCGTGCTGAAAAATATAACTTCGTACTTTACGGAGGAACTTGCAAATTACGGACTCAATCCCCACATAATGCACAGACTGAGTGAGGAAATTTATATTAGTGAACAAATGGATCAAGTCCGCGCCACAATTTTTACTAATAGCGTCGTACAAATTGCGCTGATAATTTTCACTCTGTTTATAATGTTCAACGTTTATTCGACAATGCGTAAGCGTGAACGTGACGCCGAAGAAGCTAGAATCCGCGCAGAAGAAAATAGCCGCGCTAAAACTTATTTTTTGTCAAATATGTCACACGATATTAGGACGCCTATGAACGCCATTATCGGCTACACGAATTTGGCGTTGCGCAAAGATACTTCGCCCGCGCAGATGATTGAATTTCTAAAAAAAATTGATTCTTCCAGCCAACATTTACTGGCGCTTATTAATGACGTGCTGGAGATGAGCCGAATTGAAAGCGGCAAAGTTGAATTGAATGAGACGCCCACCGATTTATTTCAAGTGCTTAATGATGTTCGCGATATGTTCGCCGAACAAATGAACAGTAAAAATATTTCCTTTACCGTCGAATTTTCTAACGTGCGCAATCATTACGTCCGCTGTGATAAGCACCGTTTAGACCGCGTAATCTTGAATTTGACTAGCAACGCTTATAAATTTACTCCACAAGGTGGCAAGATTGAAATTACTTTGCGCGAACTTCCTAGCAAAAATAAAAATTTGGGCAGCTACGAATTGAGCGTAAAAGATAGCGGAATTGGTATGAGTGAAGAATTTGCGGCGAAAATTTTTGAACCTTTTGAGCGTGAAAAAACTTCGACGGTCGACGGCGTACAAGGTACAGGCTTGGGAATGGCGATAACTAAAAGTATCGTTGACTTAATGCACGGGACAATTTCTGTCATCACGAAACAAGGCGAAGGTACGGAATTTGTTGTGGGCTTAAAATTTGCTATTGAGTCAGCGCCGCCAAAAGTTGAGATGAATTTTGAAGTCGTCGATTCAAACAACGTTGAAGATATGGAATTTGTAATTCAAGATTCGCAGGGAAATCTTGTCCGTACTTCACAAACAGTTCCTCCTAAGAAAAAAATTTTGCTGGCGGAAGACCTTGAAGTCAACCGCGAAATTGCCTTGATGATTCTGCAAGAATTTGGCTTTGAAGTTGAAGTGGCGGTGAATGGTAAAGAGGCGGTAGAAAAAATTACCGCGTCAAAAGCTGGCGACTTCGACGCGATTTTAATGGATATACAAATGCCAGTTATGAACGGTTACGAGGCTACAACGGCAATTCGTGCGCTGGAAAATAAAGAGCTTGCCGCAATTCCAATCATCGCAATGACGGCGAACGCTTTTAGTGAAGATATTGAAAAGTCAAGAGAAGCTGGAATGGACGCGCATATTGCAAAACCGCTTGATGTACCTTCGATGATTGAGACGCTGAAAAAATTTATTGGGGAGGAAAAATTTAATGTTTAATGCACACCATGTAAAAGCCGCGTTGTTGGGATTAGCTGTCGGCGACGCGCTCGGCGTACCAGTTGAATTTTCGTCACGAAATAAGATGAAAAGAAATCCTGTCGTTGGAATGCGGGAATTTGGTGTATGGAGTCAACCTATTGGTACGTGGTCAGACGATACAAGCTTGACAATCGCGGCAATGGAAAGTATAACGCGGCTGAAAAAGTTTGATGACGTTGACATTATGAAAAATTTTGTACGCTGGCTGCGTGACGATGAATTTACTGCGAACAATGACACGTTCGACTGTGGCAACACGACGGGTTCAGCAATTCAAAATTTTATGAATGGTGCGCCGCCTGATAAATGTGGTATAACTCATGAACAATCTAACGGCAACGGTTCACTTATGCGAATTTTCCCCGCCATTTTCTACGCCTACGCTAAAGCTTCGACTGATGAAGAGGCGTTGCAAATTGTTCATAAACTTTCCGCGTTGACTCATGCACACCCAATTAGCAAAATGGCTTGTGGAATTTATTATTTTATTGCCGCGCAGATTTTGGACGGACAAAATTTGAAAGTTTCAATTTCCAACGGCTTGAAACAGGCGAATGAATTTTATAAAAATCGGCAGGAATTTTTAGACGCAGTGGACGTTTACAGGCGAATGTTTAAAGATGATTTTGCCGCCTTGCCTGAAGATGAAATTAAAAGTTCTGGCTACGTCGTGTCGACGCTTGAGGCTGTAACGTGGTGTTTACTTAATACCGACGATTATAAAACTTTGGTGTTGAACGCGGTTAATTTGGGCGGCGATACAGATACAGTTGGCGCGATAGCTGGCGGAATTGGTGGGCTTTATTATGGAGTGCAACAAATTCCTGCTGATTGGCTGAAAGTTTTAAAACGCCGCGAATATCTTGAAGAAATGGCGGAAAAATTTTTCTTAGCTATTAGCTAAACTAACTTAACAAGGCGCTTTGAATAAATCCTAAATTATTTTTTTCATTTTCAACCGTCGTAGGGTCACTGTGTCCCGACAATAAAATTGTTTTCGGTGGCAACGTAAAAATTTTTTCAACGATATTTTTATATAACTCCTTCGCATTGCCGCCAGGAAAATCTGTCCTGCCGATACTGCCGAGAAAAATTGTATCGCCGACAAATGCAACGCTGTCTGATTCGCTGTAAAAAATTGCGCCGTCAGTCGTATGACCAGCAACAGGAATAATTTTCAAGCCAAAATTTTTATTGGCGTCCAAATTTATTTCGCTGTAATCTTCAAGGTACGTCACATTTTTTAACGTCATATTCATATTAAAATACGCGGACAAATTCCAATTTGTATTTTCGGCGTAAGCTTTACCATTTTTCTGCATACAGATTGGAATTTTAAGTTTGTCCTGAATTTCCTGCGCGGCGCCGATATGGTCAAAGTGACCGTGCGTCAACAAAATTTTTTCAATAACAAAATTTTTAGCGTCGATAATTTTTAAAAGTTTATCAGCCTCCGCGCCAGGATCGATTAAAAAGCCGTGCAAAGTTTTGTCGTCAATGTAAAAGTACGAATTGGTCGGAAAAATCCCGTGAACTTCAACTTGTAAAATCATTTTATCACCAGCTTTAGGAGAAATTAAAAATTATGTACCAAGTATAAGTTGGTAAAATGTTTGAGTTTTTAAATTTACTTTTTATCTATTCGCGCATTAACTTTCAAATTTGCAACCGTCCGCGCCGCAAGTCATACCGCTAAATTTTTCATCAAATTCATCAGCTACGGCATCTTCAATCGCCTGCTTTATAACGTCTGCAGGTTGAGCGCCTGACAATGCGTATTTGTCCGCAATAACAAAATACGGTACACCGTGAATGCCATTAACCGCCGCTTCATATTCATCTTTGCGAACTTCTTCCGCGTACCTGTCACTGTTTAAAACTTCAGCAACTTCATTTTCATCAAGTCCGCATTCGGCGGCTATTTTTTTTAAAACTTCGTGGTCAGCAAGTTCAAGATTTTTTGTAAAGTACGCGTCGAAAAGTTTTGCAATTATTTCGTCGTGACCTTTTTCCTGCGCAAATTTTGTAAGCCGAAGTGAATCAAAAGTATTTGTATAGCGTGTCGAAATGTATTTAAAGCCAATGCCTTCACGTCTGCCCATTGTTGAAATTTGTTCAATCCTCTGCGCGGCGTCATCAATGCTCATGCCGTACTTTTTGGCGAAACGTTCAACGGTCGACGACGTAACTTTTTCACTTGCCGTAGGGTCGAGTTCAAAACTTTTAAATTCAATTTTAAATTCGCCGTCAAGTTGCAATAAAGCTTTTTCAAGGCGCTTTTCGCCAATGTAGCAGAATGGGCAAGCGTAGTCAGACCAAATTTTTATTGTCACGAATAAAACCTTCTTTCAAATATTTTCGTGACAATTATAACTTCGTGAAAATTTTTGACAAGAACGCAAAATTTTTTGAGTTACTATACAAAAATAAAGTGCATAAAAGATTTTTTAAAGTTTAGCGCCTAATCTAAGCATTTCGCGGGCATTTTGAATAGCCGACGGAATTTCAGACCCCGACGCCATACGCGCAATTTCTTTAACACGTTCGTCCATTGTAAGCTTTGAAATTTTTGTAGCCGTCCGCGTACCGTCATCAGATTTTGAAATTTGCAAGTGAACATTGGCAGTACAAGCAATTTGTGCTAAGTGCGTGACACATAAAACTTGCTTAGCACGTGAAACTTTCGCAATACATTCAGCAACAACTTTAGCTGTCGTGCCACCAAGTCCCGCGTCAATTTCATCAAAAATCATCGTAGCCGCCGAATCTTCACGCCCAGCCGATACAGTTTTTATTGCAAGCGCAATTCGTGAAAGTTCGCCGCCAGATACAACTTTCGACAACGATTTAATTTCTTCGCCGACGTTCGCGGAAAAAAGCATATCGGCATTATCGCCGCCGTTAGTCGTCAAATTTTCAGTAGGCGTGACGGTTATTGCGAATTGTGCCTTTTTCATACCTAGCCGCCTGATTTCTTTTTCAATAGACGCGCTTAAATTTGCCGCTGATTCTTGACGCAGTTTCAGCAAAGTTGCGGCGCGTTTTTTCGTCTGCATTTCAAGCTTTAAAATCAATCTGCGCGTCGTGTCAACGTCTGAATCAAAATTTTCAATCGCTGAAATTTCTGCGCGGATTTTATCAAGCTTAGCTAAAATTTCATTGACGTTGCCGCCGTACTTTTTCAGCTTGTAAATTACGTCCATTCGCGCTTGAAGTTCATCTAAAAGTTCAGGCGAAAAGTCTGTAGCGTCTGAATATGCGCGTACTTCGTCGTAAGCTTCGCGCAGATAAATTTCCGCGTCGTCCAAAAGTTTCAGCGCAGAATTTATTTTCACGTCATACTTTGCAACGTCAGAAAGATTTTTATGAACACGCGCTAATTCCGTCAAAATATCTGATTCATCGCCATTGCCCAAAAGTACGCGGGATTCTTCAATGTACGTAGAAATTTTTTCAGCATTGGCAAGTTTGCGTATTTCCGCGTCAAGTTCAACATCTTCATTAGGCTTGAGTTCAGCGGCTGAAATTTCCTGTTCCTGCCAACGCAAAAGTTCAAGCTTTTCATCGTGCAGGGACTTGGATTTTTCTTTATCGGCAAGCGCTTTAATTTGTTTTTGCCACGATTGGAAAGTTTTTTGATAATCTGCGCGGGCGGCAGGAATTTTTTCGTTAGCGCTGTCAATCAAGCTGTAAATACTTTCAGTTTTAAGCAGTGAAAGATTTTCACTCTGCCCATGAATGTCAACAAGTGCCGCGCCTATTTTTTTCAGCGTCGACAAGGTGACGTGCGAACCGTTGACAAAAATATTATTTTTAGCGGCGTTACGATTAACTTTGCGCTTGATGATTAAGGCGTCGTCATCGTCAATGCCGTAATCGTCGAGCAAAGTTTTGACGGCAGAATTTTTTTCTGGAATGAAAACAGCCTCAACGCTAAATTCTTCACAACCTGCGCGAATTTGATTTGTACTAGCACGTTGACCGAGTGCCGCGCCTAATGCGTCGATTAAAATGGACTTACCCGCGCCCGTTTCACCAGTCAGCACGTTAAGCCCTTTTTCAAATTCTAATTCCAATTTTTCAATCAGCGCAAAATTTTTTACGCTCAAACTTTTCAGCATTTATTAGCTCCTAGCTTTTAGGAATGAAAAATTATTTATTTTCCTGTTGAACCGCGTTTAGTCAATGGTACGCCTTCCGCGCAGAGTGGACAATTTTCTGGCGCGTACGTTTCAACGTCCATGTGAAGTAAGGCAAAATTAGGTACGCCGTCAAAAGTAGCTTTGCCACCTGAACGGTCAACCAACATTGCAACGGCAACTGGTACGCCGCCGAATTGTTTTACAACGTCGATAACTTCACGAATTGAACCGCCAGTCGTCACAACGTCTTCAACAATTAAAACTCTTTCGCCTTCGTGCAGAGTAAAGCCGCGTCGAAAAGTCATCTTGCCATCAACACGTTCAGTGAAAATTGCGCGAGTACCTAACGCCTTGCCAGTTTCATGTGCAAGAATAATTCCGCCAGTCACAGGACCGACAACCGTTTCAATATTAGCGTCTTTGAAATGTTCAGCCATTGCTTTACAAAGTTTTTCAGTATACTTTGGATGTTGCAGGATGTTAAATTTTTCAACGTAGTGCGGCGAATGTAAGCCGCTCGTTAATTTGAAATGCCCAGTCATAATTGCGCCCGTCTCAACAAGCAAATCGTAAACTTCTTTTTCAGTCATTTGTCAAACTCCTTTAATTTCATCTAAAATTTTCTGCGCGGCAAGTTTAGGATTATCCGCCTTTGTGATAGGTCTGCCGATGACAAGATAGTTAGCGCCGTTTTTAATGGCGGCAGAAGGCGTAGCAATTCTGCTTTGGTCGTTAATGTCAGCGCCAGCAGGACGAATGCCAGGCGTAATGATTAAAAAGTCATCTCCACAATTTTCGCGAATCAATTTAGCTTCGTTAGGTGACGCTACAACGCCGTCAACGCCAGCAGATTTTGCAAGCTTTGCAAGGCGTACAACCTGCGCGGAAATTTCCATTGAACTGTAGCCGAGCCCTTCCCAATCAGCTTTATTTATGCTAGTTAAAATCGTCACGGCAATAAGTTTTGGCTTGACGATACCAAGCCGCGCAGATTCTTCACGAATTTTATCAGCGGCAGTTTTCATCATCGTGTAGCCACCAGTCGCGTGAATGTTCATAATATCAGCGCCCAAATTCATCAATGAACAAAGACCGTTAGCCGTCGTGTTGGGAATGTCACAAAGTTTTAAATCAAGGAAAATTTTTTTGTCAAGACTTTTCAGCCAGTCTAAAACGTCAACTCCAACGCTATAAAACAGTTCCATACCAACTTTATAAAAATTTACGCTGTCACCAAGTTCCTTTACTAAATTTTTTACGTCATCAAAATGGTGAAAGTCCAACGCTACGATTAATCGCTCATCCGCCATAAAATTTTCCTCCGTTTCATTTTTTATTAAGAAAGTCTAACAAATTAAATTAAAGTCGTCAATCGGCAATTCGTTCAAGCTACCTAATTTATAAAATCTAAAAGATTGTTTAAAAATTTTCAGAAAATGCCTTGACGTTATCAAATAAAAATTGTAAACTTTTTGCAATAGGAGTTTTGACTCCGTAGAAAAATTTTTTTGTTAAGGTAGGGAGGAATTTTTAATGGGCAACCGCAGAAAAATCGTCGTCGTCGGTACTTCAAACGTCGGCTCGGCAGTCGTCAACAAACTTGCTGATTTCCAGCTTGCATCGGAAATTATCTTAATCGACCTCAATCAAGATAAAGCATGGGGCGAAGCTACTGACTCCAGCCATGCTACCGCTTGCGTTTACAGCACCAACATTAAATTCCGTGCGACTGACGATTACAGCGTTTGTAAAGACGCAAACATCGTTATCATTTGCGCAGGACCTTCGATTCGTCCTGGTGAAACTCCTGACAGACTTAAACTCGCTGGCACCAATGCGAAAATTATGAATTCTGTCTTCGGCAACATTTCCAAGTACACCAAAGACGCTATCATTATTCTGATTACCAATCCGCTGGACGTTGCAACTTACGTCGTCAGCACGCAATTTGATTATCCGCGTGAAAAAATTCTCGGCACTGGTACAATGCTTGAGACCTACCGTTTCCGCCGCATTCTTGCTAACAAATACGAAGTCGATCCTAAAAACATTAACGGCTACGTACTTGGTGAACATGGCAACGCGGCATTCGTCGCTTGGTCAACCACTGGCTGCGCAGGTTTCCCGCTTGAAAAACTCGACGAATACTTCCACCATGCAGAACCGCTTGACAAGAAAGCTGTTGAACAGGAACTTATTCAAGTTGCTTACGACGTTATCAACCGTAAAGGTTTCACCAACACTGGCGTTGCAATGGCGGCTGTTCGTTTCGTAAAATCCATTCTTTACGATGAACACACAATTCTTCCTTGCTCGGCTGTTATGAACGGCGAATATGGAATTGAAAACGTTGCTTTGTCAATGCCGCGTATGATTTGTGCTGATGGCATTATGCGCGTATTTGAAGTTCATCTTACTGATGACGAACTTGAAAAGATGCATGCGGCGGCTAAATCAGTTCGCAGTGCACTTGACGGCGCAGGAATTAAATAAACTTTAAAAATTTAGATCAATAGATCGATACGGAAAAGAGTTGTTACTGATTACAGTAACGGCTCTTTTTTGATACAAAATAATTTTAAAGGTGAAAGAATGTGATAAAAAATTAAATCCTTATTAAGTCGTAAGGTCGACGCACTAATATTTCAATCTGTCAAGCGTCGTGTATGTATTAGACAGACAGACTTTTTGCTAAATATTACGAAAGGACCAAAATGTTGCAGTTATTTCAAAATAATTTTACGTCCTAAATCATTGCACCGTATACCACACTTACACTAGCAACAAATACCCGTTCGTTAGCTGGAAATTAACGCCTGTGGAGAATTATAGCAAACGTTAGTAGCTTAGGCAAAAACGAATTCGTTGAAACAGGAATGAGCCGTAAAAGTTTTTAACTTTTTATAAGGTTTCATTAACTGGTGAAAGTAATGGCAAACGTAAGAGATTACGCAAAGCTGGCTGTAAGAGCACACGTCTGAACTCCAGTC
>CAMJAZ010000019.1 GCA_946403735.1 uncultured Selenomonadales bacterium | reverse complement strand
CTCCGCCTTGTACGCATAATTTCAAGTAAATCTGTCAAACTTAAAACCTCCCTTCAACTTGGAAAATAAGTCACGCTGGATTTTGGCGATTCGTAAACAGTGACGGACTTTAATTTCGCCGCGCCATTGAAAATTTCAGCCGTTGAAAGTTTATCGAAAATTTCTTTAGCGATATTTTCAGCAGTAGGATTTTGATTCGCGAAAAGTTCAAGTTCATTTAAATATTGGTGGTCAAATTCATCTAAAACTTTTTTCAGTTCGTCTTTCAAAATTTTAAAGTCAATTAAAATTCCCAATTCGTTCAACTTATTGCCTTGTACAATCGCTTCGACAATCCAATTATGCCCGTGAAGGCGTGCGCATTTGCCAGGATAATTTTTAATGTGGTGCGCCGCCTCAAATTCAGATTTTACTTTAAGCTCAAACATAATTATTCGGCAACTTCAATGAAACCAAATTTGTCTTCAACCGTTCCCATGTGAAGACCTTCAATATAATCGTACATCTTCTGCGCAAATTCGCCAGTCTTGCCGCCGTTGATGACGTATTCTTTGCCCTTGTACTCCAACGTACCAACAGGCGAAATTACAGCCGCTGTACCTGAACCAAAAACTTCTTCCAGCGTACCGTCTGCGTGAGCTTGAATCACTTCATCAATAGAAATTCTGCGTTCGGCAACTGGTACGCCCCAATCTTTAGCAATTTGATTTACCGTGCGGCGTGTGATACCGTCAAGAATCGACGTTTGAATTTTCGGCGAAGGTGAAACAATTTCTCCATTAATTTTGAAAAGAATGTTCATTGAACCGACTTCTTCAATATATTTGCGTTCGACGCCGTCAAGCCACAAAACTTGATCGTAACCTTTTTGATGAGCAACAAGCCCTGCATGAAGGCTAGCGGCGTAATTAGCAGGAGTTTTAGCTGCGCCAAGTCCACCACGTACTGCGCGGACGTATTCAGACTCAACCATAATTTTAACTGGCGAAAAACCATGCGCGTAGTAAGCGGCAACTGGTGAAAGGATTATCAAAAATTTGTACGTCTTAGCAACGTTGACGCCAAGATAATCATCGTTAGCGAAAATGAACGGACGAATGTACAAACTTTGTCCCTTGTCTTTAGGTATCCAGTCTTTTTCAAGCGCGACAAGTTTTTTCAAGCCCGTGTGGATAACGTCGAAAGGAACTTCTGGAATATCTAAAATTTTGGCGGAAACGTTGATTCGGCGCATATGGTCACTAGCGCGGAAAATTACGGGCTTATCGCCGTGCATGTACGCTTTCAAGCCGTCGAAAATAGCTTGTCCATAGTGCAACGTAGTATTGGCAGGACTAAGCGTCAAATCTCTGTACGGAACAATGCGCGGGTCGTGCCAGCCGTCAGTAGGATTATAATCCATTTCAAACATATAATCGGTGAAGTGTGTACCAAATTTGATTTTTGAAACGTCAGGCTTTTCCTTCAACGTCTCCGCCTTAACAAATTTGATTTCCATAAAAATTTCCCCCTTAATGTTGTAAAAAAAACTACTCACTATTTACTGCTTACTAAAAAAATTCTGCGACGCGCCAAACAATTTTTTCAGCTAATTCAACTTTCGTCATTTTCGGGAAGTTTTCAATATTGCCGCTACGATAAATCAACGTTGCAATGTTCGTATCAACGCTGAATCCTGCACCTTCCGCCGTCACATCATTGGCGACAATCATTTCAAGATTTTTTTCCTCAAGTTTTCTCTGCGCGTACTCAAGCAAATTTTCAGTCTCCGCCGCAAAGCCGATTAGCACTTGTGACTTTTTAAGCTGTCCCAATTCTTTCAAAATGTCGGGATTTTTTACAAGTTCAATCGTCAACGTATCGGCAGATTTTTTTATTTTCTGCGCGGAAATATTTCTTACGCGATAATCTGAAACTGCCGCCGCCATTATAACCGCGTCGACCGTGTCATATTCGCGAAGGACTGCCGAACGCATTTCTTCCGCCGTTTCAACTTGCACGAACTTTAAATCTTTTGGCGCAGGTAAATTACTTTTGGCGGAAATTAAAATTACGTCCGCGCCCAATCGTCTAGCCGCCGCCGCAATTTCATAACCCATACGTCCGCTTGATTTATTGCCGATATATCTAACTGGGTCAATCGGTTCAACCGTACCGCCTGCCGTAACTAAAATTTTCTTGCCGTTCAACTTGTCATTTTCTTCACAGACCGTCAATACTTCGCCGAATGATGATGAAACGGTTATGACAGTCGGCAAATCTTCATCAAATTCAGTAGCGTTGAAAAATTTTACAATTTCTGCGCAGATTTTTTCAGGTTCGGGCAAACGTCCCTTGCCGCTAGTACCGCAAGCCAATTCACCAGTTGCAGGGTCAATTATCTTTACGCCGCGTGACGTTAAAATTTTTAAATTGTCCTGCGTCGCGGAATTTTCCCACATCAAAGTATTCATAGCTGGCGCGAAAATTAACGGCGCTGGCGTAGCTAAAATTGTCGTCGTCAACATATCATCGGCTATACCGTGTGCAACTTTAGCTAAAAAGTTTGCCGTAGCTGGCGCAATTAAAATTACGTCGGCAAAATTCGCCAACGCTATGTGTGTTTCTTCAAGGTTCGTCGCGTCCGCAAACATTTCGACGGCAACGGGATTTTTAGTAATTTCTTGAAAAGTTCGTGGCGTGACAAATTCAGTTGCCGCCTTAGTCATAATGACTTTGACGTTAGCGCCCAACTTTTTCAAGCGGCTTGCAATTTCAACTGACTTGTACGCCGCAATGCCGCCCGTCACGCCTAACAAAATTTTCTTTCCGTCTAACTTTTTCATCCTAATTTAACCTCTTATTAAATTAGCGCTTTTAGCTTTAAGGAAACATTACGAATTACGCATTAGATTAAATTTCTGGTTCGGCGAAAGTAACTTTGCCTTCGTAAATTTCTTCCATAGCATTCGTGACGAATTTATTTGTAGGATTTTCAATGCGGCAAGGTGCGCCAGTCAAAAGTTGGCGTGCACGTTTAGACGCAAGCACCACCAATGTATAGCGGCTGTGAACTTTTTCCATCATGGCATCCGTAGAAGGATTAACCATATTCGGCGCTGATTGTGTTTTCAATTTAAAATTTGCTCCTTTGTTAGCTTGTAGAAAAATTACTCACTACTCACTACTAACTAAAAATATCAATCTCATCTAAATTGCGGCTAACTTTGCAACGTTCCGCAGTGATTATCGCTTTAATTTTCGCAACCGCCGCGTCAACAGTATCATTCACTACGACGTACTGATATTTTTTTCCAAGCGCAATTTCATTTTTCGCCGATTCAATACGCCGTTGCAAAACGTCAGGCGTTTCCGTACCACGATTTTTAATTCTGTTGCAAAGTTCATCAAATGACGGCGGCAATAAAAAAATGTAAACGCCGTCGGGGCATTTATCCATAACTTTCAACGCGCCTTGTACGTCAATTTCTAAAAGCACGTCGACGCCAGAATTTCTTCTCTCCTCAATCTTATGTGCAGGCGTACCGTAAAAATTGCCGTAGACTTCGGCGTACTCCAAAAATTTTTCTTCAGCCAGCCAACTTTTAAATTGTTCGACGCTGATAAAAAAATATTCCTTGCCGTCGACTTCACCAGTACGCGGTTGACGTGTAGTAGCTGAAATTGAGTAAAACATTTCGGGCAATTCAGCCAGCAACTTTTTACAGACCGTCCCTTTGCCAGTACCGCTAGCGCCTGATATTACCGTCAATAAACCTTTCTTCATCATTCATCACATTCTTTAATCGTCATCACGTTCCTTAATCGCGCTAACAGCATTTTTCGATACACGATCGCCAATCGTAAGCGGCAATAAGCCAGAAAAGATTACGTGTCCACTGTCCATAACGATAACCGAGCGGGTACGGCGACCATGCGACGCATCAAGGAATTTTCCTTCTTCCTTCGCACGAGCAATAGCGCGTTTAGTCTGCGCGGCGTCAGGCGTCATAATCGCAATAATCCTGTCAGCCGATACCATATTTGTGAAACCAACATTTACCATTTTAGCCATAATTCTTTTTCTCCTTACTTAAAATTTACCGACAAAAACTTTTTCAGCGGCGCCCGTCATTAAAATGTGATTATCTTCCTGCCAATCAATTTTCAGCGTGCCACCGTCTAAAATCACTGTTGAAGATTTCCCAGCTAAATTGTTGAGATTCGCCGCTACAGCACTTGCACAGGCGCCAGTACCACAAGCAAGCGTAATTCCACTGCCACGTTCCCAAACGCGCATTCGCAACTGATTTTCGCCAATGACTTGTACAAATTCCGCGTTGACGTGTTTGGGAAATTTTTCATGACGTTCAAACTTTGGACCAATCGCCGCTAAGTCAATTTTATTCACATCGTCGACAAAAATTATACAATGCGGATTGCCCATTGAAACGCAAGTCATCTTGAAAGTTTTGCCGTCGACTTCGATTGACTCATTGACAACGCGATTATTGCCGTAACCAGTGACAGGAATTTTTTCAGCGTCGAGAATTGGTTCGCCCATGTCAACCGTGACGAGTTCGCCGCGCAGTTTTATTTTTAAAATGCCTGCGCCAGTTTCGACAGTCAAATTATTTTTGTCCGAACTGTCCAATAAAAATTTTGTAAAGCAACGAATACCATTGCCGCACATTTCAGCTTCAGAGCCGTCCGCATTGAAAATTCTCATGCGAACTTCGGCAACGTTGGAGTTTAAAACGTAAATCACTCCGTCCGCGCCAATGCCGAAATGTCTGTCACAAAGTTTAGAAATTTTTTCTGCCGAATCAATTTGCCCGTCAAGGCGGCTATCAATTATTATGAAGTCATTGCCGCAACCCTGCCATTTCTCAAAATTTTTCAAAGTGTCGCCTCCTCTGCAAAAGTATATTCCAATTTCGACGATTGGTCAAATTTTAGTAAGTAGTTAGTAGTCAGTAGTTAGTAACATTTTTTCCATTACTAACTAAGAAAAAATTTTAAGTCGATAATTTTCAAACTTGAATAAATTATACGTTTTTTGTAGAATTAGCGCAATGACGTTTCATAGTCAAAGAAATATAAATTACGGCGAAAATTTTTCGTCGACGTTTAACGATTGCAAAGTAGGGCGATACATTGGAAGGAATTTATTTAATAATCGTAATGGTAATAACTGGCGGCGCTATTGCATTTATCGGTGACAAACTTGGTACGAAAATCGGCAAGAAACGTTTATCAATTTTCGGCTTGCGACCGCGTCACACATCAATGGTTATCACTGTCATAACTGGCGCGTTAATAACTGGCTTGTCTATTGGCTCAATGGCTGTCATTTCGGAAAATGTTCGTACCGCGCTATTTGGTATGGAAGAACTCAACGCCGCGATGGAGTCGACGCAAAAATCTTTGGGCGCTGTCGTGAAAGAGTTAATGGATACGCAAGAAGAATTTAAACGTACTGATGCTGACCTTGCCAATTCAAAAAAAGAAATTGAGTCACTTAAAACTGAACAGGCTGAACTTTTGGAAGAGTCCGAGCGCTTGAAAACTGGCAATGAACGCCTTGAAAGTGAAAATTCCGAGCTTGCCGCGCAGAATGAAAATTTATCCAGTTCCAATTCCGAACTTTCCGCGCAGAATGAAAATCTTTCCAGTGCCAACGCTGAACTTGAAGATAACAATAAAAAACTTGGCGAATTTAATTTGACGTTGACTGCTGACAATGAAAAACTTGCTAAAGATAACGCCGAACTTGAGGAACACGCTAAAAATCTGCGCGAAGGTTTAATTGCAATGCGCGAAGGCGATATTGTTTTGAAGGCTGGGGAAATTTTAGCTAGCGGTACGATTGATGGCAACCGTAGCGCTGATGAAATTGTTTCTGATATTGATAAACTTGCTGACATTGCCACGCGGAATATAAATGAACGTTTCGGCGATGACATTGACAGTTCAGTTTGGGTATATGAACCAGAACTTCAAGACGCCGTTGAAAAAATTTCTGCTAGCAATCAAGAAATGATTTTGCGAATTGTTGCGGCGGGGAATTTAGTACGCGGCGAACCGATTAGAGCGGGTCTTGCACTTTATCCCAACAATCACGTTTACGACGCGGAAGAATTAGTTTACACTGGCAACTATGAAGTTCATGACGACGACGACGCAGAACCTATTGTACGCGAATTTTTAAGTGCCGTTAATCGCGCCGCCGTTGCTAAGGGAATTTTAACTGACCCAATAACTCACGCCGTTGGAGTTATGGAAGGCTCCCAGCTTTATGAATTGATTGATGAAATTAGCGCCGTTCGCGGCAGAATTACGCTTGCGGCTTATGCTCGTGAATCAACAACGTCGATCGGACCTTTGCGCCTTAACATCAGACTTTTAGCCAGTAGCCAGTAACTTATTAATTAGGAATGAGGAATGCTTAATGCGTAAAATTTTCTTCCCTAATCCCTAAAAAGGAAATTTTGTAATGTTAAAACAAAAAGTAAAAGCCGTGCCTACGATAATTCCAACGCTACTATTTATGTTGTTCGATTATATCGGCGTCGTGCTTGCCCAATACATAGCGTTTTATATTCGTGACGCGGTGGACTTCTGGAATAAAGTTACGTACATTTATCCTGACACGTACATTTTTTTCGGCGTACCATTATTATTTTTAATTTTTCTTGGCTACTCGCGATCGTATCGGCAAATGAAACCAGTTGTTGACACGATGCGCGAAATTTTTATATCGGTCTTTTACGGCTGGATGGCGTCAATAATTTTAGTCTACTTTTTCAAGGCGGGTCATCAAGCGTCACGAACTTTTATGATTCTGCTCGGCGTTTTTGTACTGTTCAATGTTTGTGTGATTCGCTACGGCATTTTAAAATTTTTAAAGCTGAAAAATATTTTTAGTGAACCAGTAGTGATAATCGGCGCGGGCTTGACGGCTGAAAAAGTTGTGAAGTTTTGGCGTGAAGATTTAGGATACCGCTATGATATTGTCGGATTTATTGACGATTCGCCTGTTTCAAAAACTCTGCCGCAGGAATTTCCTGTACTAGGCGGTTTCAATATGGCTCGAAAAATTATTCGTAAACTAGCAATTAAAACGGTGATAATTGCCGCGCCTGGCATCAGTAAAGACCGGCTACAGGAAATTATTAACGATATTCAGCCGCGCGTAAAAAATATTTCCTTCATACCTGATTTAATCGGTACACCAATGGCAAGCGTCGACGCGTCAATTTTATTTAGCGAAAAAATTTTAATGCTCAACCTGCGCAACAATCTTTCACGACGTTACAACAGAATTTTCAAGCGCATTTTCGATTTAGTTTTAACGATTATCGGCGGCATTATAATTTCACCAGTACTTTTGGGAATTGCCATTGCAGTTTGTGTATCGAATCGCGGCGGAATAATTTTTTCACATCGGCGCGTTGGTATGTACGGAAAAAATTTTTACTGCTATAAATTCCAAACAATGGTTAATGATGCTGATAAAGTTTTGGAAAAATATTTAGCGGAAAATCCAACTGCGCGGCTTGAATGGGAAGAAACTTTCAAGCTGACGAATGATCCCCGCGTCACGAAGTTAGGAAATTTTCTGCGTCGAACTAGCCTTGATGAATTGCCGCAACTTTGGAACGTCATTTTGGGCGATATGAGTTTAGTTGGACCGCGTCCGATTGTCGAAGAGGAAGTGCCGAAGTACGGTAAAAATATTCGTGAATATTATATGGTGCCGCCAGGAATAACTGGAATGTGGCAAGTGTCGGGACGCAGTGATACGACGTACCCTGAACGTGTCGCAATGGATACTTGGTACGTGCGGAATTGGTCAGTGTGGATTGACATAATGTATTTGTTCAAGACGGTTAAAGCGGTTTTGACTGGTCGAGGCGCTTATTGAAAAAAGACTTGCAATTTGCGGCGAAATGTTTTAAAATACGTTCCGTTGTAAAATTTGCGTTCGTGGCTCAGTTGGATAGAGCAACGGCCTTCTAAGCCGTGGGTCGCGCGTTCGAGTCGCGCCGAACGCACCATATTTGAAATTAACAAGGTTTTATCTTCGGATGAAACCTTTTTTAGCTTGTAGGTTTTAGATTGTAATAATTCTTAATTCTTAATTCCCATTACTCCGTTTTTAAAAATTTTTTCAACGCGAACTTTCAATACGTCACCAGATTTTATTTCCGAACTAACTGGGACGTACACGCGAACATAATTTTTCGTGAGACCGTCAATAAAATTATCTGTTTCAGTTTCGGCGATAATTTCAACAGTCTTTCCGATAAGTTTTTCAGCAAAAATTTTTTCCTTCATAGCAGAAATTTCCAGCGCTTGACTTGTACGAAATTTTTTAACCTGCGCGGAAATTTGATTATCCATAGCGGCGGCGACTGTACCTTCACGCGGCGAAAATGGGAAGACGTGAATTTTGCTGAAGGGTTGAGATTTTATAAACTCTAACGTTTCGGCAAAATTTTTATCAGTTTCATTTGGAAAGCCGACAATTAAATCTGTGCCGATTGACACGTTTGGAATTTCGCGTATAAGTTTTGAAGTCACGGCGTCAAAATTTTTCGTGGTGTACGGTCGACGCATCAACTTTAAAATTTCATCACTTCCAGATTGCAACGGCAAATGTACATGGTTGCAAATTCTTTCGTCAGACTTCATCAAGTCAATCAATTCGTCCGTCATTTCCGCAGATTCGATTGAACCTAAACGTAGGCGAAACGGTTTAGCCGCGTTCAAAACAGTTTTAACGGCGTCGGCAAGCGTCGTTTTATCGTGAAAATCTTGACCGTAAGCGCCAATGTGAATTCCAGTCAAAACAATTTCGCGATAACCAGCGGCGGCAAGTTGCACGCATTCAGCACGAATATTTTCAAGACTGCGTGAACGAACGCGCCCGCGCAGGTATGGAATTATGCAGTACGAACAAAAATTATTACAGCCGTCCTCAATCTTGAGAAAAGCTCTTGTACGTTGTGGAGTATGCGGCAGTTCCTCAAAGGCAGAAATTTTTTCAACGTCATTGACGCGCAGAATTTTTTCACCGCGATTATTCAGCGCCTGTTCGACGAACTCAACAATTTTCATACGGTCAGCAGTTCCAATCACAACGTCGACGCCGTCAATTTTAGAAATTTCGTCAGGGGAATTTTGCGCGTAACAACCAAGCGCTACTAAAATTGCATTGGGATTGACACGCGCCGCACGTCGAATAGCTTGCCGCGATTTTTGGGAACTTATCGCCGTGACCGCGCAGGTATTCACTACGACGACATCAGCGGTTGAAATATCGTCCGTGACTTCGTAGCCAGCAGTTTGAAAAATTTTGCTAAGGGATTCTGTTTCGTACCAGTTGACTTTACAGCCCAAAGTATAAAAAGCTACCTTCATTATGCAATCACCTGTAAACGTTGAATCTTCATATCTTCAGGACCAGTTATTTGACAGCCTTTTTTCTTCGCGTACCGAATGTAATTTAAAATTTCGCGCGTTACTCTTTCACCTGGCGCCAAAATTGGAATGCCTGGCGGATAACTCATTACAAATTCAGCCGCCGTTTCTCCTACACATTCATTAAGTGGCAACGATTTTTTCTTAGCGTAAAAAGCCGTTTTAGGCGTCGCGTCGACAATAGGTTCAATGTATTCAGTTTTCAAAAGCCGCGCAGGATCTTTTCGGTAAATTCTTTTAATGTCAGCCAGCGCAGAAATTAACCGTTCAATATCTTTTTTCCTATCGCCGATTGAAACGTAAGCCAACGTGTTAGCAATGTCGCCAAATTCCAGCTGAATGTCGTATTCATCGCGTAAAATATCGTACACTTCAACGCCAGCAAGTCCAACTGCGCGAGTGTAAATTGAAAGTTTCGTCGTGTCGAAGTCAAACACCGAATCGCCGTTGATAAGTTCCCGACCGTAAGCGTACCAGCCGCCAAGAAAATTTATTTCGTCGCGTGCATACTCCACCAAGTCAATCACGCCGTCAAAAATTTTTTCGCCGTTAAGTGCTAAATTTCTGCGCGAAATATCAAGACTTGCCATAAGCAGATAAGATGCGCTTGTCGACTGCGTGAGATTTATAATTTGGTGAACGTAGCCAGCGTTGACATTTTCGCCGATAAGTAGCAGGGAACTTTGAGTAAGTGAACCGCCCGACTTGTGCATTGAAACAGCCGCCATATCTGCGCCAACTTCCATTGCAGACTTTGGCAAGCGTTTATTGAAATAAAATTGCGTGCCGTGCGCCTCATCAGCCAAAAGTTTCATACCGTTATCGTGCGCCAATTTAGTCAACGTTTCAATGTCAGAACAAATTCCGTAGTAAGTTGGATTGTTGACTAGTAAAGCTTTAGCGTCAGGATTTTTTTTAATCGCCGCCGCAACTTCGTCAACTTTCATTCCAAGCGAAATTCCTAAACGTTCATCGACTTGCGGATTGACATAGACAGGCGACGCGCCGCAAAGTATCAATGCGTTAATCGCGCTACGGTGAACATTTCGCGGTAGAATAATTTTTTCATTGGGCTTGACAGTCGACAAAATCATTGCTTGAACAGATGAAGTTGTACCGCCGACCATAAAGAAGGCATTAGCCGCGCCGAATGCTTGAGCCGCTAACTTTTCAGCGTCACGAATCACTGACACGGGGTGGCAAAGATTATCCAGCGGTTTCATTGAATTTACGTCAACATCTAAACATTGTTGTCCTAAAAATTCCGCCAGTTCACGGTTACCACGTCCGCGCTTATGTCCAGGTACGTCGAAAGGTACAAGCCGCGTTGCCTTCATACGTTCCAACGCCTCAAGTAGTGGCGCTCTATCCTGCGTGAATCCAATTACATTTTCCATTTGCGTTACCTACAATCTTTTGCAAAAAAAAATCGGTCGAAACCGAAAATATATCACAAAACAAATTATCTTCAAACTTGGTGGAGACGAAGGGGCTCGAACCCTCGACCTCTTGACTGCCAGTCAAACGCTCTCCCAGCTGAGCTACGTCCCCGCATTTCAAGCTTTTATATGTTAAAATATTTGCCGCGAATTGTCAAGAAAAAAATTTTTACCGAAAATTGTTGGTAAAGATAACATTGAAAAGAAAGGGGCGCACAGGACGTGC
>CAMJAZ010000018.1 GCA_946403735.1 uncultured Selenomonadales bacterium | reverse complement strand
CGATAAAAAACTTGAAGAATTTTTGGAAGATGAATTGATAAAACACGCAGTCGGAATGGCGGCAATAAATATAGGCGAACTTACAAAAAATTTGTCGCAAGAATTTAGAAAAAATTATCCTGAAATTGAATGGAAAAAAGCGGCAGGATTTAGAGATATAGTAGCTCACAAATACGAAACGTTAAATATGACTGACGTTTATAATACTGTTACAAAAAGTTTTTTAGAGATGAAATTGCAAATTGAAAAAATTCTTGCCGAAAGTGAATAAAAATAATCTCCTACAAAATTTTTTTCGCAGGAGATTTTTTTATTGAAAAATTATTTTTCTACAAAATTTTTGATAAAAATAATTTCGTACGTTCTTCACGCGGATTTTCAAAAATTTCTTTCGGTTTTCCGTCTTCAATGATATAACCGCCGTCGACGAATAAAAGTCGCGTTCCGACTTCTCGCGCAAATCCCATTTCGTGCGTTACAATAACCATTGTCATACCACTTTCCGCAAGTTTTTGCATAACGTCCAAAACTTCGCCGACCATTTCGGGATCAAGTGCGCTTGTAGGTTCATCAAAAAGCATAACTTTCGGATTCATCGCTAATGCGCGCGCTATCGCTACTCTTTGCTGTTGCCCGCCAGAAAGTTGATTCGGATAAAAAAATGATTTATCGCCTAATCCAACTCTTTCTAAAAGTTCTTGCGCAGTAATTTCTGCTTTTTCGCGCGAAATTTTACGAACTTTCATCGGCGCTAACGTAATATTTTCAAGCACCGTCATATGCGGAAAAAGATTAAATCTTTGAAAAACCATTCCAACTTCTTCGCGAACTTTATTAACATTTTCTTCAGAATTCATTTTAATTCCGTCAACTTCGATTGAACCTTCGGTGGGAATTTCTAAAAAATTTATGCAACGGAGCAAAGTAGATTTTCCACTGCCCGAAGGACCGATAATCACGACGACTTCACGTTCGGAAATATTTAAATCAATTCCGCGCAAAACTTTCAAATCGCCGAAAGATTTTTTTAAATTTTTAATTTTAATCAAGTTATTTCCTCCAAAAAAAATTGGCGTCTGATTTTTGACGCCTAAGAAAAAATTTTTATTTACGTAAAGCTTTAGGTTTACCTAAAATTTCACTAAGTACAATAGCGTTCATAGCAGATTCAGCGGTTAAATTCAGTGGTAAGCTAGATTTTTTTTCAACCGTAGAATTTTCAACTGTCCGCGCAGAAATTTTTTCCGCTCCTAAATCTGCTTGACGTTGCCTGTACATTTCAGTGAATCCAATTTCGCGAACTTCGGCAGGTTTAACTTCATCTTCAAAAACAGTAACATCTTCGCTGGGAAAATTCGGATCGTTAGCAAGCGTCGGAATTTTTAAATGAGTATTTCCCTTTTTTTCAGCAGGTGGCTGATTCGGCGGCAATTTTTTCTTTTTCTTACCAGCAACATTTTCAACGATTAGTATAACAATCCAAATAATTACAAACAGTGAAAAATCCATTGCGTTTCACCGCTTACGAACTGTGCGAAACACGCGCTCTTTCAGTAGCACCTGCGCGGCTAATGGCGTTACGCATTTCGGTATCGGATTTAACGTTCATCATGTTGAAATAATCCATGACGCCGATTTTACCATCCATGAGAGCTTTAGCCATAGCGTGAGGAACTTCAGCTTGAGCCTCGACGACTTTAGCTTCCATTTCCTGCGTATAAGCTTTCATTTCTTGTTCTTGAGCAACAGCCATAGCGCGACGTTCTTCAGCTTTAGCCTGCGCAATACGTTTATCAGCTTCAGCTTGGTCAGTTTGAAGTTGTGCGCCAATGTTTCGTCCAACGTCGACATCAGCAATATCGATTGACAAAATTTCAAACGCGGTGCCAGCGTCAAGCCCTTTACCCAAAACAGTTTTAGAAATATCATCTGGACTTTCCAAAACGTCAGTGTGTTTTTCGGAACTGCCGACCGTCGTGACGATACCTTCACCGACACGCGCAATAATCGTAGGTTCACCAGCGCCGCCTACTAATCTGTCAATATTTGCGCGAACAGTAACACGCGCTTTAATTTTCAGTTCAATACCATTTTTCGCAACGGCTGAAACAACTGGCGTTTCAATAACTTTAGGATTAACGCTCATCTGTACCGCTTCCAAAACGTCACGACCTGCAAGGTCAATCGCCGCAGACCTTTCAAAAGGCAGTACAATTTGTGCGCGTTGCGATGCAATTAAAGCGTCAACCACTTTGTCAACGTTACCGCCCGCAAGGTAATGCGCCTCAAGCTGATTTACATTTACGTCAAGACCAGCTTTATTGGCTTTAATCAGTGGCATTACGATTTTTGACGGCGGAACGCGACGCATACGCATACCTATTAACGTAAAAATTCCTACGTGGACATTTGCCGCCAATGCTGAAATCCAAAGTCCAATCGGTACGAAGTGCAGGAACACCGCCAATACTATTAACGCTAGGAATAAAACTACTCCTGAGCCTATCAATGCTTCCATAATTTCAAACCTCCTTATTAGCTTTTAGGGATTAGCTTTTAGCTTTTAGCTTTTAGGAATCAACTTTAAGCTAAATTCAAATTTGACGTACAAGGACGCGTGAACCGTCAACATTGATAATCTTGACGATTGAACCTTGCTTTAAAAAATTGCCCTCCGTCACAACGTCAAGCGGTTCACCTTCAACAAGAATAGTTCCCGCAGGACGAAGATCAGTTGTACAAGTGCCAATCGCGCCTAAAAATCTGCTTTTGTCAGCAGTACTGATGTAACCGCTAACATTTTGCTGGCGTTCACTCAAAATAAAATCGTCCGTACCTTGCCTAGTTTTCGTCGGCGTCCGTGTGCTAATGTACACTACAAGGGCAATTCCAAGTACCGCGCTCATAAACACTACGTAGAAAATCAACGAAAATGAGAAAAACTGAAGCCCCAACATTTAGCGTCACACCCTTTCACTAGCTTTTAAAACATTTTAAAACAATCTAAACTTAAACTGGAATAATTATTTCGGCAAGCTGGCGGTTATTTCCTGCAGGTGAATCAATTCTTTGTGTCGTTTCTACAGGAACTTCATCTTTAAAGCGCGGCGCCTCTTTATCGATACGCGCTTGAGCCTCCGCCGTCAATTCAGGCAACTTCGCAAAAAGTTCCTTGTACCAATCGAAACGCTCTTCATAATGCTGACTCATCAAGCGATTGTGCTTGACATAATCATAAGCCGCTGTTGCCAATTCGCGCCGCTTGTCACGATTTTCAATCAATAATTCTAACTTCTGCGCAAATTCTTTCGTGTCGTAGAAAATAAAGCCGTTTTCGCCGTCTTTCACAACGTCTGAATAAACGACAGGCGACGCTAAAGCAACCGTACCGCAAGCCGCGCATTCAAGGAATTTTAAATCAGACTTAGCGCGATTAAATTTATTATCCTGCAAAGGCAACAGCGCAATATCTGACGTGTAAAGTTCCCTTTCGTAGCGTTCATAAGGTACAAATTGCCCTTCGTAAATGCGCGAATCACCGATTAAAGTTTTATTTTCACTCTGCAACGATTCAAATAAACTTTCACGCGCCAAAATTTTAAACGCCAACTTTTTCCCGTACTTTTTAGCCAAGTCATTCAGTACTGGTAAAATTTCTTCAAACTCTTTATCACGATTCAACGCGCCAAAGAAAATTGTAGTTGGGCGGTCTTCCTGTTTAAATTCTTCGTCGTAGTTACGTAGCGGCAAAAGTTTTTGCAGTTGATTATCAAAAATTTTCACGTTCGGATTGAATTGGCGCAGATAATCAGCAAGATATTCAGTCGAAGTTTGAATGGCATGTACGCTGATGAAATTTATAAACGCCGTCTTTTCATAGGACTGCTCCCAAAGTACGGGGTGGTCGTCCATTTCCTCAAGGTACAAATAGCCTTGACTTTTCATGCTGTCAAAAAATTTTACGCCGTTAGTGAAAGTCGGGAAGGTCATACGCTGATTAATCATAATGCGATTTTCGTACTGTTCCTTCGGAAAAATTCTGTACGGTTGTTCGACAGTTGTAGACGTTGTATAAATATTCGGCTCGGTCGTCAAAAACATATTCGGACGGTGGATTCTGACGGGAGCGCAGACTAACTTTTCACCAACGATTGACTGAATTAAATATTTAGGCGGCAATTCTTCAGCGGTAGCTACAAGAATGTGTTGAAAAACCAACGGTTCATTTTTAGAAATTTCCCTAAGCTGTTGCGGAACATTAGCTCTGCGCGATGCATTGAGCGAGCGATACTCATTAATTCCAGCGTCTTTGATAGCGTCGGACAATTCATCTTTTGTCAACGTAACTTTGAACTTAGGCGGCTGGTCTTGCAAAATCGCCATAATGTTATCTGCAAAGGCGATATTGTCAAGCGTGAAAAGTATCGTACCGCGTTCATTGAGTTTAGCGGCGGCAGATTTAATCAGTTTAACAAGTTCATCTTTCGGCAACGTACCGATAACAGAACTTTGAATTAAAATTGAATCAAACTTTCCGTCGACGCCGTCAAAACTTTTCGTGACGGTGTATTCACAATCAGGTTGAATTAAAAGATAAGCATCTTTGCTGGATTGAAAATCTTCCGCAACTTCGCCCGTGACTTCCAAGACAGTTTTGGAGCGCGGCGGAATCATCGTTTCAAACGTCATTAAAATTTTACTCCTTCATATTAGCTTGTAGATTGTAAAAAAATTTCCTACTTCCTACTTTCTATCTAACTAAACTATACATTAAATCTTCCTGCGCACGCATACATTTATAAAGTTCAAACCGTTCAAGCACAGTTTCACGCGCACGTTGTCCAAGTAACCTGCCGCGTTCAGGATTATCTAAATGCTCTTCAATTTTCCGCGCAATGTGGTACGGCGACCTAAATTCTGCCAACAGACCATTTACGCCATCTTCCATAACTTCTTCAACAGGCGGCGTCTTTGAACCGACGATTGGACAGCCAAAACTCATTGCCTCAAGGAATGACCAACTTAAAACGAATGGACGAGTTAAATAAACGTGACAGCTTGAGGAACGCAAAATTTTTTGATAATCGCCGCGATTTCTCAAACCTACGAAGTGTACGCGATTTGTATCGTAACCGCCTTTCTTCTCCTCTTCCTTCAAGTAGGTAGTATCTTTAAGCTGGGCGCCGTAACAAATTCTGTCTTTGCCGACAACGACAACATGAGCATTCGGGCGGCGTTGCAGTACAAGGCGGATAGCGTCCATGAAGTACGGGAAACCACGATAAATTTCAAAGCCGCGTGACACGTACGTTATAATTTCCGTACCTTCTGGCAAATTCAATTTAACATCGTCAAGGATTAAGCCTGGACGTTTGCCGCTTGGGTCTGGCGAACAGAATTTTGTATCAATGCCTTCATGAATAATTTTAACTTTCGGCTTGTAAACTTCTGGAATTTGTTTGTGTTGCCATTTAGTAGGTGCAATGCCAACGCCAGGTACAGGACCTTCACAAACCATTTGCAAATTTAAGAGATGATGAGCATTCCTAGTACGAATTGAAATTTTATTTGGCATTTGTGCAACTTCGTCAGGCCACCAGTAACAATCGCTGTCTTCTGAAAGGTAGTACCATTCAAAGTAGCCCATAATCGGCACGTTAGGATATAAATCTTTCATGTAAAGGGTAGAGCCCCAACCAGTATGCGCAATGACAACGTCGGGCTTAAAATTTCTTTCTTTAGCAAGCCATTCCAATGCACGAACTACCGCTTGACCTTCGACTACAGCTTCTGCCGCAGGACGCAACGGTCCACAACTGCTTACCCACGAGGATTCTTGCTCAGTAGGTTTTCCGTACAGTGCAAGTTGCACTCCTGGAAGATTTGCACCTATACTGTTTTCTTTGCTTATAAAAAGCACGTGGTTTTCTGGGTTTTTCGCCAAATACGGTGCAAGGTGTAAAAATTGAGCTGGGTAGGACGGGTGGGCTATTAGTATATTCATTAATATAAAACACTCCTTGTATATCTAGTGCTAATCACACTAAATTCTGTTTATCGATTTTGTTAGTTTCTTAATCTACATATTCAAAATGATAGCCGCCTGCAGTCATACCTTTTCCGTTCAATACCGCTGATATAGATTGCGGTGTAAATTTGAAAGCATCGGCAGTAGCTTTAATACTGGGAAAAATTTGTCCTGTTTCGACACAAATAACAGGTTTAGCAGTAGAAGTTGGTTTTTTTTCAGGAACATTAAGGCAGTCATCAACGTATTTCCAATGAAAACCTCCCGCAGTCATTCGACGACCATTTAAAACCGCTGATATAGATTGTGAGGCTACTTTAATTTCTTTAGACGCCAATTTTATAGTTGGATAAATTTTTCCTGTTTCAACGCAAAGTATAGGAACGGGTTTTGTGCCTAAAAGCTTAAGCCTTAAACTGCAGCTATTTGATTCATCATCGGGCAAATCATTGGCATATTCAAAATGAAAATCACCACAAGTTTTAGCGCGTCCTTTTAATACGTGTAATATTCCGCAAGGATTAAGACTTAAAGTATTTGCCGCTTGCTCAATACTATCAAAAATTTTGCCATCTTCCTTACAAATGATAGATTTATTTCGCTTATCATTTGTACGAATTTTTTCATTAAATTGTTCATCTACATAACGCCAGTGAAAACCACCAGCTGTCAACTGTCGTCCATTTAATACAGCAGCTATATTGCTTGAAGAAATATTAAAATGTTCTGCGGCAACGTCTATACTCCAAAATACTTCATGGGTTTCAACGCAAATAACAGGCTTGCTCATTTTCATGCGTGATTCTAATGTATGCTTTTGACCAAGAAAAGATGTAACGCCATTTGATTTTCCTACCATTGCTTTACTTATCTTTTCACGTGTATCGAGTGACACATTTTTCCCAGAATTTGACTTACTAAGTTTCATTCGAGTTTCTTGACTAACTTCGTGTCCCATAAGCGTTTCGCTAATTTTTTTGCGAGTTTCTTGAGACCTTTCAAAACCTTTAAATACGCTATTATATGGTGGTTTTAAAGTTGAAATATAGAAGTTTTCTCTTTCTGTTAGCACATTTTCTGAACATTCTTCAATAATTTCAAATTTGAAGGCGTCCCAACCGTACTTTTCAACGTCTTCACGCATTTTAGGAGCAGGCTTTTTTTTATGACCTTTCATACGGTATTCAAAATCGTGTGTCTGTCCAATGTAAAAATCGCCAGTGATTGTATTTGTAATCTTGTAAATGCAAACTATATTGTCCAAATTCATCACCTCCTTAACAGTTGCCAGTGTAAACAAAATTTAAATGACGCCTTGCAACTTCGGCGAGACGATAGACAGTCTTAACGGCAGTCGGCGGACGGTCTGTAACTTTGTAGCGCGGAAAAAATCTGCTTACGTGCAACGGAATATCTTTTGAAATGGACGCCAGCCATTTAGCCTCCGCGTCCATTTCATCTTCCGAATCATTCATATGCGGAACAATCAGCGTAGTTACTTCGACGTGACAACTTTTAGCCGCCGTTTGAATCGTATTTTTCACCGTTTCAAAATCGCCGCCGAGTACGTCATAAATTTTTTGGCTGAAACCTTTCAAGTCAATATTCATTGCGTCGATTAAATGCAAAATTTTTTTCAACGCGCCGCTTGCAACAGTTCCATTCGTCACCAGTACAGACTTCAAATCAACCGCTTTCAAAATGTTAGACGTATCGCGAACATATTCGTAGCTGATGAACGGTTCATTGTACGTAAACGCCACGCCGATATTTTTTCTATCGCGTAGTTCAACGGCAACTTGTACCAACTCTTCAGGCGAAAGTTGCCGCGTTGGAAAGTTCGCGTCCGCCATAGAAATTTCGTAATTCTGACAAAATGGACAGTTCAAGTTGCAACCAAAACTGCCTACTGACAAAATTGTACTGCCAGGAAAAAATCTGTACAGCGGCTTTTTCTCAATCGGGTCAAGCGCAATCGAAGTAAGCCGACCGTAATTCAGCGCGGTAATTTTTTCACCGTCATTGTATCTTGCACCGCATTTGCCAACTTCACCAACTGCAAGGCGGCAATGGTGCGGGCAAATTTCACAAACTTTAGCTTGTAGCGGGTGGCTTGTAGCTTGTAAATTTGTAGCATTTGAATTTTTTTCGTCATCTACAATTTTTAAAGATTGTTGCTTAACTTCCACTTGTTCACCTCCATTTCGGTGAATCCATTCTGCGACAAAATTTTTTCTACGGACGAATTGACGTTGAACAAAACTAAACCGTTAGCGCAACTTTTATGTACGTCAATCAACAGACGAATCCCAGCTGATGAAATATATTCAAGCGCCGAACAATCGATTTTCACTGCGTCAGCGTTAGCCGTTTCAAATGCCGCCAAAATTTGCGGCGCAGATATGCTATCAATTCTGCCGCGCAGTGTCATCTTTAAAATTCCGTCGTCCAAAGTACAGTTCATCACGAAAGATTTTTTTGGCACTGTAACATTTTCTTGAATTTTTCGTTTTTCATCAAGCGTTATAATCCAACAATGGCATTGCCGCATTGCGTCTTTGAATTGCTGAATCTGCGCGGGATTAAGTTGCCGATAAATGCTAAGTGACGGCATATTTTCAGCAAAGTTTACCCGTTCCGCCTTCAAGCCGTGCAACTTCAAAAGATTTTCCACCGTCTTAATGGAACTGGAAATATTTTCTAAGTCTAAAATAAATGAATTGAATAAATTTGCAACGCTTGACTGTTTCATTGCCGCATTTCCCGTTGCAATCAGCTTGCCGAGTGAATCTTCACCGAAAACTGAACGGAATGTCAACATAAACTGCAATTTAACTTCGGGGTCAGGCGTTATCCAACAGCCGCCGTGTACGTCTAAAATTTTACGAATATTGGAAATGACGGCATCAACTTCACTTTCGGTAAAGTACATCATCATTCCTTCGGTAGTAATGCAAAGCGGTTTATCTACGTCACGCAATGCCGTTGCAAGTGATTCGTAGTTTGTGGCGTCAACTCCGCTGAAGGATATATTCTTAGGATAGGCGGCGAGAGATTGAATAATCGGCGAAAATTCTTCCGCTACAATGGGCAAGTCCAGTCCGATAAAGCGGAAATTTTTTTCTGTAAGATGAAGAGCTTTCGGCGTGTAACCGCAGGGCAAGTCGACGCAAATATTGTAGCCCGACTTTTCAATCAAGCTACACATTGTGCGGTACTTTGCCTCAACGACAATGGCATTGCCCAAAATTGTATCTGAATCAGCCATATTTTGAAGTGGTTGATTGTCTTCAAGTTTCAAGCAATGGACGATTTTATCAGCGTCAGATATTCCCGCCTTCGCCATTAAACAAATTGCCGTTTTGGCTGTAAAAAATACTGGATTGATTCGCGCCTTTACGCTGTAATTTAATTCACAATTCATAATTCTGCATTCTTAATTCTTAATTCTTAATTCAATTAAACCATTTGGGCTTGATAAAGTTTTGAGTAAGCGCCGTTACGTTTCATCAAGTCATCATGCGAGCCAGCCTCAATGATTCTGCCCTTGTCAATGACGACGATAGCATCACAATTTCTAACCGTCGAAAGTCTATGCGCAATCATCAACATTGTACGACCACGAGCTATTGGCTCAATATTACTCATAATAATATTTTCTGATTCGTAATCAAGAGCGGAAGTTGCTTCGTCAAAAATCAAAATGCGCGGGTCTGTAATCAATGCGCGTGCAATAGCTACACGTTGACGTTGACCGCCGCTTAACAAACTGCCGCGTTCGCCGACGAATGTTTCATAACCGTTTTGAAAACTGCTAATAAAGTCATCAGCGCCAGCAAGTTTAGCCGCCCTTACAACATCTTCATGCGTAGCGTTGGGGCAGGCAATACGAATATGTTCTTCAACCGTACCGCTGAAAAGTTTGCTATCCTGCAACACAACGCCAATTTGACGCCGTAACCATGCAGGTTCAACTTGTGCAATGTCAACGCCGTCAATTAAAATTCTGCCATTTTCAGGCAAGAATAAGCGCTGAATTAATTTAGTCAACGTCGATTTACCAGAGCCAGAACGTCCGACAATGCCAACTTTCATTCCCGCAGGAATCCTAATGTTAATATTGTCTAAAACTTTGCCGCCTTCAGGAGTGTAGCTGAACGCTAACTTTTCAAGCGCAATATCGCCGCGCAGTGACGGTAAAGTTGTGCGCGAAGGGTTAAAAGCAGGTTCAGTTTCTTCATTCATAATATCGCCGAGCCTGTCCATTGATACGCGAACTTGCTGGAAGTACTGCCACTGATTGATTAAGCGCATAACTGGCGCGATTAATTGTCCCGCTATCATTTGGAACGCTATCAATTCGCCGACGGAAATTTCACCTTCCATTACGTAGTACGACCCAAGCCATAAGATGAAAAGATTGAACAGACTGTAAAGGAACGTACCGATTGTATTTGCCACGTTAGCAACGTTTATAACGGCAAGTGAAGATTTTACCAGCCGAGCTAACATTTCTTCGTAGCGGCGAATGAAATTATTTTCAACGCTTGTTGCTTTAACCGTATGAATACCAGTGATTGTTTCAATTAGGAAGGAGCGATTTTCACTGCCGATTAAAAATCTTTCGTTAATCAAGCGTTTGAAGATTGGAGCTACAACTAAATTCAAGATGACGAACAGCGGAATCATTACGAGTACAACGACACTTAAAATTCTGCTGTACAGGAACATAACGCAGAAGTAGACGACTGCGAAAACCATATCAAGCAAAATTGTTAAGCTTGACCCCGTCATAAATGAACGTAACGTCTGCAATTCGCCTAAACGCGATACAACGTCGCCGACTTGCCACTTTTGAAAATAGCTCATCGGTAACGCCGTAATATTTTTAAAAAGGCGGGAACTTAGCGCAACGTCCATCTTGGAACAAATATTTGTGAAAAGATACGACCTTAAGCCAGAAATCCACGTGTTGAAAATTGTACACGTCAACATACCTAAAACAAAAATGTCAAGTGCATCAGCTGCGCGGTGTACAAGTACTTTATCGATAATGTTTTGTACAAAAAATGGTGATGCCAATCCCAAAATTTGCAGGACAAGTGACAGGAAAAGTACACTGCGCAGGAACGGTACATATTTTGATATTACAGGTATAAACCACTTGAAACCAAATTCCTGTTTTTTCTTTGGCAATTCATAACGGCGCGTGAATAAAATTGCGTCGCCAGTCCAATCCATTAAAAGCTTGTACCTAT
>CAMJAZ010000017.1 GCA_946403735.1 uncultured Selenomonadales bacterium | reverse complement strand
AACTTTGCAGAGGCGCTTGGAAATGCCGCGTAATTACCGTAATTTTTTCTACTAACTAAATTTCAGCCAAATATCTTTTCAATGCGTCTTGCCAAGTTGGAAGGCGTTCAAAACCTGCATCGTCTAAAGATTTTTTACTAAGCCGTGAATTAAATGGACGCCGCGCAGGTGTTGGATATTCGACCGTAGGAATTTCAACGACTTCAACTTTTTTATTCGCTTGCTTGAAAATTTCTTTGGCAAATTCCGCCCAACTGCAAAATCCTTCGTTCGTGGCGTGGTACGTACCAAATTTGTCCGTGTGAATCATATCGACCAACAGCGGCGCTAAATCTTTCGTGTACGTTGGACTGCCAATTTGATCCGCTACTACTTTAAGCTTTTTATTTTTACCAGCAAGATTTAACATTGTCTTGACAAAATTTTTTCCATTCTTGCCGAAAACCCAACTGATTCGTACGATAAAATGATTTTTGTTAAGCGCACGTACAGAATCTTCACCCAAAAGTTTGCTCCTGCCGTAAACGTTGCAGGGATTTTTTTCGTCGTCAACTTCATAAGGCGTTGAACCGTCGCCGCCAAAAACATAGTCCGTGCTAGGATAAAGCAACTTTGCGCCAACGTCACGGCAAGCCTCCGCCATGTAGCGCGTAGCTAAACCGTTCACTGTGAGGGCGAGTTCCGCTTCACTTTCCGCCTTGTCAACCGCAGTGTACGCCGCGCAGTGAATGACGGCTGAAGGTTGATGATTAGCAATGAAAGTTTTAATGCTGTCTTCGTCAGTTAAATCAATTTCGTTTCGTGACGTTACAATAAATTCTTCTCCGCGACGTTCAAGTTCCGCCGCAACATCATAACCGAGCTGTCCAGTTATGCCAGTTACAATTACCATAAAATTTTTTACTGCCTCCTAAGATTAGGAAAAAAATAATTCTTAATTTTAAATTCCTAATTCTTAATTCAATTAAATTTCTTCGATGTCTTCGGGATGATTCTTGACGTATTCGAAGTACTTTTTAAGCTCTTCATCAAAATCTTTATCTTCAGTAGCCTTGAGTTGGAACGCCAACATTGCAACAGACGCAATGCGCGTAATTTCATGCGGCTTGAAAGTGTCAATCAACTTTGAAACGGTACGCGCCATTTCGCCGAGCGTTTCCCTTTCATAAGTACCAACGCGATTTAAAAAGATAAGGTCAAACATTTGCTGTTCTAAAGGCGACCAATCAAGCGCAATTCCAATGTTTGAGCGCGGGTTTTCGTGATACTCAATATCTTCGTTCGCGTCACCAATATCGGGAATATACATTTCTTCTTCGTCGTCAATAATAGGTTTCCTCATAGAAAAATCGCCTCCGTAAATAAAAAAATTTTTCCACATTAAAAGTATAGCATTTAAAACGTTGAACTGCAAATTTTTTTACGTCGTAAGATAATTTCTTAAATTATAAATTTTCATTGACAAAGTGTCAGATTGAAAATAAAATAACGCCATTGACAAGCCGTCATTTTTTTAAAGGAGAAATTTTTATGCCAAAATGTACAATCGAAGATAGGAAGGAAGAAATTATTTCCGCTTGCGCGACGCTGTATCAAAAACTTTCCTTCAAGGAAATTACGTTGCAGAAAATCGGCGACGCTACAACTTTTACGCGGACTTCCATTTACAACTATTTTCATACGAAGGAAGAAATTTTTTTAGCGCTCCTCCAGCGTGAATACGAATTGTGGATTGAGGAGCTTAACGCGATTGAGAAAAATAATTCTGCGTTGACACGTGACGAATTTGCGGACAAGCTGGCTAAATCGTTGGAAAATCGTGGACAACTTTTAAAGCTTATGTCGATGAATCATTTTGATATGGAAACGAACAGCCGCCTTGAAAATTTGATTGAGTTCAAAAAATCTTACGGAAATTCTTTGCAGGCGGTCAAAAATTGCTTGGATAAATTTTTCCCAGAAATGGCAGAGATTGACAAGGAAAATTTCCTGTACGCATTTTTCCCGTTCGTCTATGGAATTTATCCTTATGCTGTTGTCACTGAAAAACAGCGTCAAGCTATGTCCACCGCCGATATAAATTTTTCGTACCATACGATTTACGAATTGGCGTATAACTGCGTGAAAAAACTTTTGGATTAAGGTGACAATATGGACAGGAGAAATTTTTTGAAGGTAATCTGCGCGGGCGCGGCAACTTTATTTTTAAGTGGCTGTGGACTTGCGGCAGTTGAAGATAAAAATTTTGACGGCAAGGCACTTGCTCAAAATGTTTCGGAGGGTAAAAGTATGAAAATTGTTGTGATTAACAGTAGCCCACACGCTGACAATGAATCGACTTCAAAATATTTAGCGCAAAAATTTATTGACGGTGCGAAGACTGCAGGACACGAAATTTTTACGTTTGACGCGGCTAATGAAAAAATTAATCCGTGCAGAGGTTGCGACGCGTGCGGAATGGACGGCGACTGTATTTTTAATGATGACATTTCAAATAAACTTATGCCTGCGATGTTGGACGCTGATTTACTTGTACTTGTGACGCCGCTTTACTATTTCGGCTTTTCCGCGCAGATGAAAACTATCATTGACAGATTTTATTCACGGACTGGTAAGTTGCACGGTAAAAAATCTATAATCTTGGCGACGGCGTGGAATACGGCTGACTGGACTTTCACGGCGCTGAAAACGCATTATGAAACGCTTGTTCGCTATATGGAATGGCAAGACGTTGGGCAAGTCTACGCGACAGGTTGCGGCTATCGTTCCGCCGTAGAAAGTTCTGAATTTGGCGATATGGCGTACAAAATTGGCGCGGCTCTGTAGTTTAAAATTTTTAGGTAGGGGAATTTAAAAATGAAAGTTTACAAAAATAAAAAAGGTCAAGCAATTCCTGCGTCAACAATTCCGCTTACTGAAAAAGATTTTGCTAAAATCGACAATACGGCGGTTTATTGGCTTGGAAACGCCAGCATTTTTATTAACAGTCACGGCACGAATATTATGATTGATCCGTTACTTGAAGGCTTTGATATGGATTTGTTAATTGAAATGCCGATTCTGCCGAAAGATATTCCTGCGCTTGATGCGCTTTTGATAACTCATGACGATAACGACCATTTTAGCCGCCCGACTTGCAAAGACGTGAAAAATATTTGCACAGAATATCACGCGCCGCAATTTGTAGCGGGATTGATTCGCGACGAAGGTTTAAACGGAATTGGTCATGACATTGGAGAAACTTTTTCAGTTGGCGAAATGAAATTCACTTTGACGCCCGCCGAGCATAACTGGAAAAATGAATCTAAAAAACATCATTGGCGCGATTATAAATTGGAAGATTATTGCGGCTTTTGGATTGAGACGCCAGACGGAAAAATTTGGTTGCCTGGCGATTCGCGGCTTTTGAAGGAACATTTGGAAATGCCACAGCCCGATATAATTTTACTTGATTTTGCTGACAACAGCTGGCACATAACATTTGATGGCGCGGTAAAGTTGGCGAATACGTACCCCAACGCAGATTTAATTTGCATTCATTGGGGCAGTGTCGACGCTCCAAATATGAATACTTTTAATGGCGATCCTGAAAAACTTGCCGCCGCCGTCATAAATCCTGAAAGAGTTCACGCGCTTGCACCTGGCGAAAAATTTATTTTGAAAAAATAATCTGCTGAAAAAATTTCGTAGATTAAATATAAAATTATTTTTTAGGAGAGTTTAGAAAATGAGTAAGAAAGTTTTAATTCTTTCGGGAAGTCCGCGTAAAAATGGCAATTCAGATTATCTTTGCGAAAAATTTTTTGAAGGCGCAGTAGAGGCGGGACACGACGTAGAAAAAATTTTCATCAGCGATAGAAAAATTGCTTACTGTAGCGCTTGCTATGCTTGCCAAAAACTTGGCAAATGCGTTATCAATGACGATATGCAGGAAATTTTGCCGAAAATCATTGACGCTGATGTTTTAGTTTTCGCGTCACCAGTTTACTTTTACTCAATCAACGCGCAGATTAAAACGGTGCTTGACAGGACAGTTGCGCGGTGGACTGAAATTAAGGACAAAGAATTTTATTACATTTTGACTGCCGCTGAAGGTCGCGAAATTATGGAACGTGCCGTTGAATGTTTTCGTGGGTATGCGGATTGTTTTGAAGGCAGTATCGAGCGCGGCGTACTTTGTGCGCATGGACTTTATCAGAAAGATGAGGCGAAAACTTCCGAATATCCCGCCATTGCCTACGAAATGGGAAAAAGCGTTTAAATTAATTAGGATTTAGGAATGCTTAATGCGTAATGAAAACTACTTATTATAACGTGCAGATGATAAAATTTTCTACCAATTACCAATTAATTTATGCGTTTGCGGAATGATTCTTACGTCGTGCAAGTTTTTAAGCGCCAATGATTGGAAGTATAAAATTTTTTGCGGTGACGCGGCTTTAACCGTACTGATTGGCGTGACTGGTTGAAGTATGAAAAGTATTTCTGGCGAAATTTTAGCGACAAGTTCAACTGCCTGTAAAAATTCTTCTAGCGAAGTTTCAGCCGAAATTACCGCCTTAACGTATAAATCTTTTCCCCGCGCAGTTTGTAAAAATTCTTCGTGCCGCGCGAATAGATTTAATCCCGTCACGCTGGGAAATTTTATATCCATACTGATAATGTCAATGACGCTTAAAACTTTTTTCAACTCATCGGTAAGTGTGCCGTTCGTCTCAAGAAAAATTTTCACGTCACAAACTTTTTTAAGCTTGGATGCAACGTCAAAAATAAATTGCCAACTTAAAAGCGGTTCACCGCCAGTAAAGCTTATTGAATGCGTCGGCGCTTGCACACAAAAATTTTTCACAATGCCTACCACTTCATTAACGGTAGGATTTTTTATCTGCGTAAATTCCATTGATCCAGCCGCCGTTTCGACGTTGCAAAAATCGGCACGGCTGAAATTAGTGTCGCAGTACGCGCAATTCAAATTACAGCCAGCAAGTCGTACAAAAACTTGACGACAGCCAATATATTTGCCTTCTCCCTGCGCGGAAGAAAAAATTTCAATTACATAATTTGTCTTCATTTTATTTGTTAATCTCCTAAAAAATTATTCTAAATCATAGGTCTAGAAAAATCAACATAGCTTAATTAAAGCCGCGTTGAAGTAAATTTATAAATATTTTCGCCGCGAATATTGAAAAAATGCCTTTAAATGTGCTAGAATACCGCAATAATGTGGTAAGGTGAACAAAAGATTTAATGACGGTTGCATTGAAAAAGATTGAACGTAATAAATAAAAAGCCCTCTGCGTTGGAGGGTAATTTTTTTAAATAGTGATGTTATGAAGAAATGTCGTGCTTGAAAAATTTTTTGCTTAAGGGGGATTGAGATGGACGAAGATTTTAGACTTGAACAGCTAGAAATTTTGGAGCGAATTTATTACGACGCCAAGCCGCAATTACAATTTGATTCGCCATTTGAATTACTTATTGCCGTAATTTTATCCGCGCAGTGTACCGATAAGCGCGTTAATGAAGTCACACAAATTTTATTTCCGCTTGCCAACACGCCTGAAAAAATTTTAGCGCTGGGCATTGAAAATCTTGAAAAAATTATAAAGCCCTGCGGTTTATTTCACTCAAAGGCGAAAAATATCACAGGGACTTGTAAAATTTTGCTTGATGAATACGGCGGCGAAGTGCCAGGCGATTTTGATGAACTTGTAAAGTTGCCAGGCGTCGGAAGGAAAACTGCTAACGTTGTGACAAGTGTTGCTTTCAACAATCCCGCCATTGCCGTTGATACGCACGTTTTCAGAGTTGCTAACAGGACGAAAATTGCTGAAGGTAAGACGCCGCAGGAAGTTGAACTTGGTTTACAAAAAATTATTCCGCGTGAAAAATGGTCAGCTGCTCATCATTGGCTAATTTATCACGGCAGAATAATTTGTCATGCGCGTAAACCTGAATGTAACATCTGCGCATTAGCTTTTCTCTGTCCAAGTTCACAAGCAACTGACATTTAATGCTTGTTGCGAGCATTTTCCTTCTCATTGACTACAACGTAAATAGTATCGTCATCTTCATCAAATTCAGCGCCACAACGCGGGCAACATTCATAAGGCGTACCGTCGGGAAGTTTGCGCTTTCCAATACACCGTGTGCAAAATTCCGTACCGCAACGCTTGCAGTGGAGAATTTCGCCAAAATTCGTTCTGCCGCAACGCGGGCAAGCTTCATAATATTGAGCCATTAAAAATTCCTCCATTCTAGCTTTTAGGATAAAACTACTAACTACTCACTTTTTCTGAAAGGAAGATTTTAAATTTGTTTACGTACAGGTCGGCAACATTCGCTGATGTTGAAGATATTTATAATTTAATTGCTGGTTACGCCGCGCAGGGTTTAATGTTGCCTAAGCCGCACAATGTTTTATACGAATTGATACGCGAATTTGTCGTTGCCATCGAAGTCGAAACTGGAAAAATTGTCGGCACTGGTGCACTTCATTTGACGTGGAATGAACTTGCGGAAGTTCGTTCAATGGCAGTCCACGAAGATTATAAACGGCAAGGCATCGGCGCGGAAATCGTCAAAGTACTTTTGAAACAAGGTCGTGAAGTTGGCGTTAAAAATTTTTTCACGCTTACTTACAGTCCACAATTTTTTGAATCTCTCGGCTTTGAAGTTACGACGCGCGAATCACTGCCACATAAAATCTGGAAAGAATGTATTGACTGCCCGAAATTTGCTAATTGTGACGAAATTGCAATGACGCTTGAAGAAAATTTTTAAAAAGTTTTAGCTAAGTTGCGCAAGAATTTTCCTGCCGAAAAGCGATACAAGTTTATCTTTCGCCTTCTGTCGTACTTTGTCATCAATAAACGCTTGAGCCAACGTCAACATCAACGCAATGGCGGCGGCATCGTCTGAATAACCTACAATCGGCGTAATGTCGGGGATTATGTCAAGCGGCGAAATAAAGTAGCCCAGCGCGGCGAAAATCGCGGCTTTAATTCGCATGGGACAATTTGGATTTTCCGTCACATAATAAAGCTGGAGCGCCTTATAAATCAAAGTAAGACCAGCTTTTTTTATTACGCTTGTAACTTTGTCAAAAAAACTTTCCTTAGAATACTTGCCAGCGTATTTTTCCATATCGGACGCCGTAAATTTTTTGCCGTCGAATTCCATATCGATTGTATCAGAATCATTTTTGGACATAACCATCACGCCCCTTTCATTCGATAGAATATGCCAAAGGTGACTACTTGTCAATACAGATACAAAAAAATCACCGACAACGACAATTCGTCATCAGTGAAAATTTTGCTACATCAAAAATATTTTATTTTATAATATATAAAATTTTTTCATCAAGAATTCGATAATATTTTAATGACTTTTTATGTATATCACGCGATTTATCATAAATTATTTTAGCAAAATTTTTACAAACTCCTTCTAATTTGTTTATAATTTCAAAAAGATGAACTGCATTCTACCCTCACCCATTGCAAACGTCACACATCATCTGAAAATAAAGTGTCATTCGTACCAAATAAAAAAATCTAAAATTGTGGTATATGACGCTGAAAAATTCTAATTTAAAATGCTGTTGAAAGGAGGCGATTTTATGTTCAAAGTCAGAAAGGTCGAAATGGTCAACAAAACGTTTCGTCTTTCGACCGACCTCGTGAAACGCCTTGCAGTCGTCGCGCAAGAGCAAGGCGTCTCCATGAACAACTTAGTCGGTCAGTGTTGCGAATACGCACTTGGTGAAATGGAGAAAATTTCCAAAGCCAAACTCGACGAATCTCTAAACTAGTCGCACACCCATTCAAGCTGTCCCAATAATACCACGCGCATTTTCATTTTTGTTGTTTTGACGGGACAATCGAAAAAAAATGGACTCAACAATTTTTGTTAAGTCCATTTTTTTGTTTAAAAAATTTTTATAAAATAAATTTTGTTTACAATTTATTTTAAAGTTGTTTAGCAAGCCAATTTTGTTTGCCAATCATTTCAACCAGTGCAAGCTGCTGTTCAGCCCAGTACATGTCGCCTTCTTCATCTTTGTAGTATTCGCTCAAAATGCCGAACGTCGTTAAGTCACACTGCGCGGCTTTCACAAGTTCCGCCAGCCACTTCAATCCATCCTTTGAAACTTGCAAGTCGTACTTGAGATATTCGACAGCATCTTTGCAAATTGGCGCACACTTTTTATCCTCAAGTTTAACTTCGCCGCCCAAATCAATAATGCGGTCAATGCACTTCACGACGTAGCCGCGTTCTTCCTCCGCGTGTTCTTCGTACTGTTTGGCAAGTTTAGTTAAACCTTGTGCCGCAAAAATTCTAGACTGAATGACATGACCGTCTGCCTGTTGTGCAAGTTGCGTTACAATGACTTGCAAACCTTCAATAATTTTTTCACAATCTGACAAAATTTTCCCCTCCTCAAATTCTCCGTCAAATGGATCGTCGACGTAATCAACTTCCGAATAGCCAGCGTGTAAAGTTATTTGATGTTTCAAGCCAGCAGGAATTATGTACGTTTCACCCGCATTATAAACTTTTTTTCGCCATTTGCAATAAAAGTACATGAACCAGTTACAACGATTGTCCACTGCGCGGCGTGTGAATGTTCGGGAAAGACAACTTCCTTTTCGGCGCTAACAAAGTAAACTGTACCTGTTGAAGTATGGTCGACGTGAACTTCAAGACCGTCAATGCCATAATTTCTTGTCGGAACTTTTTTTACAAAATCTGCAAACATTTTATCACCTAAAATTTTTACAACGCCTTCAAGCATTCAACAATTTCAGCTGCCTGCTTTTTAGCTTTATCGATGAGCGCGGCTTTTTGTTCATCAGTCGTAATGCCAGGAACGTACATCATACCGCCAATGCTGAAAATTTTCTTGCAATCCATTTGAGTACCTGCTGCAAAATTTTCAATCCAATAGCTGAACTCTTCGATAGTATGTTTCATAACTCCGCCAGCCGAATACGCTTTATCAAGAACGCCCATAGTAGTTGACGCTATAAAAGCTTTGCCTTTAAGCGCAGTACCTTTTGAGCCGTAAGCCCAGCCGTGCTCCATAACTTGTTCAACGTAAAGTTTCAGAACGCCAGGAATGCCGCACCAATACGTTGGATACTGGAAAATGATAATATCAGCTTTTTCAAGCGCCGCTTGCTCCGCTTTAATATCAAATTTGCAATCGGGGTAAAGTTCGTCAATCTTGCGAATTTCAGCTTGCGGACAAAGTCTAGCAATTTCATCTAAAATAGCTTTGTTCGCTACAGAATTTTTCAAATTGGGATGACCAGAAATAATTACAACTTTTTTCATTATAATGTCTCCAACAAATTTTATTTTTTCTCCACGAAAACAGATTTAGGTTGACCGCACAAAGGGCAAACCCAATCGTCAGGCTCTTCATTTAAATCGCCAATATGTTCGTAGCCACAAAGTGGACATACATAAACTTTTTGCGGAACTGTTTCAACATCTTTCGGCTTAAATTTTTTAATCAGTTTTTCCAAAACTTCGCCGTGATGAACTTCCTGTTTCATAAAAATATCCATTTGCTCGGCAATTTCATTAAAGCCAGCCGCACGAACTTTATCAGCCATATTTTTAATATTTTTTTCGGCTTCATATTCAGCGTGCATAATGCTTTCAAGTGACGACCAAATATCATTTGGAAATTTGCCGTTGACAGTCGCATAAAAGCCGGCGTGATGAAATTCTTGATTCGCCAGTTCAATCAAAGTTTTAGAAATTTCTTTGTCGAGCCCCTGTTCATCAGCAAGACGCGCCAATAAATAGTATCTTACGCCGCCGTTAGCCTCTGCCCTAGCCGCACAGTCCATTGCAAAATCCAGTTCCGTACCCTTAGTTAAACCATAAAAACTCATTTTAAAAACTCCAATTTAAAGCCAAGTAGTAATTGCGTCGACGCCTTTTCGCTGATTATGCCATTTATGCGGTTGTCCAGCAGGTTCAGGAGCGGCGTAACCAATAGGAATAATTGAAATAATCGTGTAACCGTTCATTGCAGCGAAAGACTGTTTCAGTTTAACTCTGTCGACAAGTCCGACCCACGTTGAATCAAGTCCTAAAGATTTTGCCGCTAAAATTATATGCGTCGCTACGATACTTCCGTTGACTGTTGCTAAACTTATGAAGTCGTCTTTTTTTTCAGTTTTTCTTACGGCTGAATCTTCACCGCCGACAACAATAACCGTAGACGCGCCGAATTTATACGGCGTTGCGTCATAAACTTTCTGCAAATTTTCTGGTGTACGTACTACCCAAAGATGAATCGGTTGCATATTTGCGGCAGTTGGCGCTAAGTTTGCCGCCTCTAAAATTTTTGCAAGCTTTTCATCTTCGACGGGTTGAGACGTAAATTTTCTGCAAGAATATCTAGCCTTTGCAAGTTCTAAAAAGTCCATACAATTAACTTTCGATAGCCGCCTTGCACGTTGAAAGCATATTATCAGCGCCCATTGCCAAAAATGCCGTGTCAGCGCCCAATGCTAAGAAACTTACTCCCAAACTGGCAAAGTGTTTAGCCTGTTCAGGAGTTACAGCGATTGTACCGACTGGAATATTTTTAGCGTGAATGCGTTTAATCATATCGTCCATAGCCGCTTCAACTTCTGGGTGGAAAATGTTAATGCCGTGTCCCATATCAACCGCTAAGTCAATCGGTCCCAAGAAAATTCCGCCGATACCTTTAACTGCGGCGATAGCGTCTAAATTAGCGTAACCATTTTTACTTTCAATCTGCGGCAGGATACAAATCTCTTGCGTTTCGCGTTCAAGATAATCTGGATGGCGATTGTAATAACCTGCGCGGACAGCAGTTGCACCGAATCCGCGATTGCCGCGCGGAGGATAGCTTGCCCAGTACATAATTTTTTCGACTTCTTCAGCCGTTTCAACTTTCGGAATGATAATGTTTTGAATGCCGCTATCCAAAAGTTGCTTGAAAATTCCCGTGCCAGCTTCAGGTACGCGAACAACAGGCGTCATATCAAAAGCCGCAATGGTACGCGCAATTTGCAAAATCGTTTGAACGGTGTGTGGTCCGTGTTCACCGTCGACAAAAAGCCAGTCAAACTTTGAAGTTGCTAAAATTTCTGCAACATCAGTTGAAGTCGTTTCCTGCGCAACGCCGTACTGCAAAATTCCAGCGTCGATACCGTGCTTGAACTTGTTATGCAAGTAGTCTTTTACCATTGGCATAAAATCATCTCCAAAAAAAAATTTACTCTGAAAATTTATCACATTGACAGAGTAAATTCAATTATTGAAAATTCTATTTTGTAAAGCGCATTTACTTTTTTAATTTTTCATAAAATATTTTTGCAAGGGATTAG
>CAMJAZ010000016.1 GCA_946403735.1 uncultured Selenomonadales bacterium | reverse complement strand
TATGTTATACGCGCTAACTTCAAATTTATTAACCGCAAAAAAAAATTTCCGACGAATTTTTTCATCGGAATTAAAAATTTTTTTTACGAATTATTTTTTAGTAATGTCAACAATTAATTTTCTAGCCGCGTCAAGCATTTTTGCAATACCTTCGGGATTTTTGCCGCCAGCTTGTGCCATATCAGGACGACCGCCACCGCCGCCGCCGATAAGTTTGGAAATTTCCTTGACGATTTTTCCAGCGTGAACGCCAAGTGCAACTGCTTTTTTATCAGCCTTTACGACGAGATTAACTTTGCCGTCATTTACCGCCGCAAGTACGACGACGCCTGTATCAAGTTTATCAAGCAGGAAGTCAACGCCGTTTCTAAGTTCGTCCATATCGCGAGCCTGTGCAACGCCAGATAAAAATTTAATCGCGCCAATTTCTTCGACGCCCATTAAAAGTTTTTGCGCTTCAGCTCTTTCCCTCAATGCGTGAACTTCATCAAGTTCCTTTTTCAAATTTTTATCTTCAGTTAAAATTTTTTCAACCTGCGCGGGAACATCATCAGCACGAACTTTTAACAAACTTGACACGGAATTTAAAAGTTGCGTCTGATGATTCGCCTCTTGAATCGCGGCACGACCAGTTATCGCTTCAATACGACGAACGCCAGCCGCTACGCCACCTTCGCTGACAATTTTAAATCTGCCAATCTGTCCAATATTTTTTACGTGAGATCCGCCACAAAGTTCACAGCTAAAATCTTCAACGCTTACGACGCGGACAATATCGCCGTACTTTTCGCCGAACAATGCCATTGCGCCAAGTTTTTTAGCGTCGTCAATGTTCATATGATTTATTTCAACGTCAACGGCTTTCAAAATTTCTTCATTGACTAAATTTTCAACTTCAGCAAGTTGCGCGGCAGTGACAGGTTCAAAGTTTGAAAAATCAAAGCGTAAACGTTCAGGCGTGACAAGTGAGCCAGCTTGATGAACGTGTTCACCGACAATTTTTCTAAGCGCGGCTTGCAATAAATGCGTTGCCGTATGATTCCGCGCAGATGAAAGTTTTTTATCGCGGTCGATAACAATTTTGACGGTTTCGCCAACTTTCAACTGCCCTTCCTCAACGTAACTTTCATGGTAAACCGTACCGTCAGGAAGTTTTTTAGCGTTGGAGACTTTAACTTTGCCAACTTCGCCGAAAATTTCGCCAACGTCGCCAACTTGTCCGCCGCCTTCCGCGTAAAATGGCGTTACGTCAAGAATTATCGCCGCGTCGTCGCCGTCGTGAATTTCATTGACAAGTTTTCCATTATGCCAAATCGCCGCAATTTTCGACGTTGTAACATTTTCATCAACTTTTAAATGTTTCGTGTCAATGGTCGAAAGGTCGGGAATTTCAGCCCATGCATTGGCAGCACGGGCGGTACGAGCAAGGAAACGTTGTGCTTCCATTGCAATATCAAAGTCGGCTTTATCGGGCGTGAGATTATTTTCAGCCAAAATTTCTTCGGTGAGTTCGTAGGGAAAGCCGTATGTGTCATAAAGTTTGAAAATAAATTTGCCGTCAATTTCAGTTTTATTCGCAGATTTAACGGCGTCAATTTCGCGCGTCAAAAGTTCCATACCTTGAGCGAGCGTCGCGGCGAATCTGTCCTCTTCAATGCGAATAACTTTTTTAATGTAGTCAATTTTTTCTTTGAGTTCGTCGAAGTCAGGAACATCTTTATAAATTTTGTAGACGGCGGCAACTGCGCCTTCCAAGAAAGCGTCTTTAATGCCGAGCATTCTACCATGACGAATTGCACGGCGTAAAATTCTACGCAAAACGTAGCCGCGCCCTTCGTTGGAAGGTAAAATGCCATCCATAATCATGATAGTCATACTGCGTGAATGGTCGGCAATGACTTTGAAGGAAATATCTTTTTGGGCGTCGTCGCCGTACTTCAAGCCGCAACACGTTTCGACGTACTCAATAATTGGGAAAAGTAAATCCGTTTCAAAGTTCGTCAACTTATTTTGCAGGACAGATGCAAGGCGTTCAAGTCCACAACCCGTATCAATATTTTTATGTTCAAGCGGTTCATACTTGCCGTCTTCAGTTTTGTTATATTGCGTGAAAACTAAGTTCCAAATTTCTAAATATCTATCACAATCGCAACCAGGCGCACAAGTTTCTTTACCACAGCCGCGCTCTTCTCCTAAGTCAATGTAAATTTCTGAATCAGGTCCACAAGGTCCACCCGTGCCAATTTCCCAGAAATTATCTTCCATTTTGACTATATGCGCGGGATTTAAGCCAGGCTGTTGCAACCAGATTTTTTCAGCCTCATCATCATTTGGATAAATCGACACCCATAATTTTTCTTTAGGAAGTCCGCAAACTTCGGTTAAAAATTCCCAAGCCCAAGGAATTGCTTCCGCTTTGAAGTAATCGCCGAATGAAAAGTTTCCAAGCATTTCAAAGTAAGTATGATGCCGCGCAGTTCTGCCGACGTTTTCAATATCGCCAGTACGAACGCAACGTTGGGAAGTTGTAATGCGCCGACGTGGCGGCGTAACCTTGCCCGTAAAAAATGCTTTAAACGGTGCCATACCTGCGCCAATCATTAAAAGCGTAGGATCATCTTTCGGAATAAGTGACGCGCTCGGCAAACGTAAATGTCCGTGCTTTTCTGCAAAAAAATTTAAATATGCTTCACGAATTTCATTTCCAGTCATAAATTTCAAATTACCATTCCTCCAAAAAAATTTTCTACACCCTAATAACTATTGACTACTTACTAACTCTGTCAAAAATTCTTCAAACGGTAAACCGTAATTCCACTGCAAACCTAAAATTTCCGCGTGAACAATGCACTTTGTCACGAAGTCTGCCGCTTGCCGTACTGATTCGCAAAGATTTTTTCCCTTGATAAAATTTGCCGCCACAATCGCAAAGAATACGTCGCCAGTACCTGAACGGTCAATTCCAAGTTTTAGCGAAGTCACAACGTCAATTTTTCCCTTGTCGTAGATGAAATTTGAAATGTTGTTGCCGTCGTCAAAATCGAAAGTCACGCCAGTTATGACAACACGTCCGCCACGAGTTTTAGCCGCAATATTTTCTGCCATAGTTGCCGCGTCTGAATCAGAAATTATTCCGCCAGCTGGATAGGGAACGTTTAAAAGTTCGCAAGCCTCTGTAAGATTAGGCGTCACTAAATCTGCAAACTTCAACAGACCGCGCATTTTAACGCACATTTCCCGCGTGTACGACGCATAAATTTTTCCGTGATCGCCCATAACTGGATCAATCATTGTCGGCGCGTCAAAGTCACGTAGAAAATTACTAACAATTTCAATCTGCGCGTCTGAACCTAAAAAGCCCGTCGCAATTCCGTCGAAGTGCAAATTATTTTTCCGCCAACTTTCAATGTACGGCGTCATTTTGTCGGTGTAATCGTCGAGAAAATAATTTTTAAAGCCAGTGTGTACGGAAAGAATTGCAGTTGGTAGCGGGCAAACTTGAACTTTCAGCGCGGAAATTATCGGCAGTTCCACCGCGATTGAACAGCGCCCGAATCCTGTTATATCGTTTATTAAAGCAATTTTTTTCATAAGCGGTAGTTTAGCAATTCAACTTCCAATCGTCAAGCTTGATTTAATGCTACAAAAAAACTCTGCATAATTTTTCTTGCAAATTTTTCAAATCAATGTAATAATTTTTATGAAATATTACATTTTATGAAATTAAAATTTGGTGGGAGCTGTTTGTAAATTCTAAATTAAAATTAAGGTAATGAGCGGCATTTCCAAGCGCCTGCTATAAGGTTAAAATATTGGCGCAAATGGACGCGGTGTAACGTTTAACTACTTTAACATTTAACGCGAGGCGCACAAATGCCGCCTATGTTTCTTTTTGCTACTTTTTCTTTGCGCCAAAGAAAAAGTAGTTTATAAAAATTTTTAGCTGAATTGAAGGAGAAATTTAAATGACGAATCCAAAAGGGCGTTTCGGAATTTTCGGCGGACAATACATCCCCGAAACTTTGATGAACGCCGTTATTGAACTTGAGGCGGCGTACGAAAAATATAAATGCGACGAAAATTTTACCGCCGAACTTGAAAAACTTTTTAATGAATACGCTGGCAGACCGTCACGTCTTTATTTCGCGGCGAAAATGTCACGCGATTTAGGCGGCGCGAAAATTTATCTCAAGCGTGAAGATTTAAACCACACTGGCTCACATAAAATTAATAACGTGTTAGGTCAAGCGTTGCTGGCGAAAAAAATGGGCAAGACGCGCTTAATTGCTGAAACTGGCGCAGGTCAACACGGCGTAGCTACTGCAACGGCGGCGGCACTTTTAAATATGGAATGTGTCGTCTTTATGGGCGAAGAAGATACGAAAAGACAAGCGTTGAACGTTTACCGTATGAAACTTTTGGGCGCTGACGTTGTACCGATTAAAAGCGGCACGGCAACTTTGAAAGACGCTGTGTCCGAAGCTTTCCGCGAATGGACACGCAGAATTGCCGATACCCATTACTGTTTAGGTTCTGTCATGGGACCGCACCCCTTCCCGACGATTGTTCGTGACTTTCAGTCCGTCATTTCACGCGAAATTAAATCTCAAACTTTAGCGGCTGAAAATAAATTGCCTGACTATGTAATTGCCTGCGTAGGCGGCGGCTCAAATGCGATTGGAAGTTTTTGGCACTTCATTGACGACAAAGATGTTAAGCTAATCGGCTGTGAGGCGGCAGGACGCGGCATTGATACTTTTGAGACGGCGGCGACGATTAGCACGGGACGTACTGGAATTTTTCACGGTATGAAAAGTTATTTCTGTCAAGATAAATTCGGCGGCATTGCACCAGTTTATTCAATTTCCGCTGGCTTAGATTATCCTGGCATTGGTCCCGAACACGCGCACCTTCACGATATTAAACGCGCTGAATACGTACCGATAACTGATGATGAAGCGGTTCAAGCCTTTGAATATCTTTCACGTACGGAAGGAATTATTCCTGCGATTGAATCAGCCCACGCCGTTGCTTACGCGAAAAAAATTGCGCCGAATCTTTCAGCCGATAAAATTATTGTCATAACACTTTCGGGACGCGGCGATAAAGATTGCGCGTCAATCGCTAAGTACAGAGGAGAAAATATTAATGAGTAAAATTATAAATGCCTTCACGAACGGCAAGGCTTTCATACCGTTCATAACTTGCGGCTATCCAGATTTGCAGACGACTGAAAAAACTATTCGCGAAATGGTGAAGAATGGCGCGTCATTGATTGAGTTGGGCATACCATTTTCCGATCCAACTGCAGAAGGCGTCGTCATTCAAGAGGCAAATTTAAAAGCACTGCAAGGCGGCGTGACTACCGAAAAAGTTTTTGATTTGGTAAAAAATTTGCGGCGTGATATAAAAATTCCGCTGATTTTTATGACATATGCCAACGTAGTTTTTGGTTACGGCGCGGAAAAATTTATTTCAACCTGCGCGGAAATTGGCATTGACGGAATAATTTTGCCTGACGTGCCATTTGAGGAGAAGGAAGAATTTTTGACAATTTGCAGAAAGTACGGCGTGGACTTAATCAGTATGATTGCGCCAAATTCAGAAAATCGCATTGCCAAAATTTCACGTGACGCGGAAGGATTTTTATACATTGTTTCAAGTTTAGGCGTAACTGGTGTTCGTAGCGAAATTAAAACAGATTTAGCGCCGATGATAAAAATTGTTCGCGACAATACAAAAGTTCCCTGCGCTATCGGTTTCGGCATTTCGACGCCTAAGCAAGCGTTTGAAATGTCACAGTTGGCTGACGGCGTTATTGTCGGTTCGGCGATAATAAAAATTTTGGCGAAGTATGGCAAAGATTCTGCGCCTTACGTCGGCGAATACGTGAAAGGAATGGTTCACGCGATAAGCTAATTTCTTCATTCAAATTTCCCGTTCAAGCCTGCCGTGAAAAAAACATTGATTTAAAAACTTTGATAAATTATAATAGCCGCAATTAATTAAGAAAGTGACGGTAAGACGCCTATGTTAAACGCTGATTTGATGAGCGCCCAAGATAGCGCCGCGATAAGGGGTGCGCTGGTAAAGATAAAAGTTTTTGGAATTGGCGGCGGCGGCAATAGCGTTTTAAGGCGTCTTCAAGATACAACGTTCGAGGGTACAGACCTTATCGCAGTTAATACTGATTCTGGCGTTTTGGATTTTATGGGCAGTAAAAATGTTAAGGCTCTACAAATTGGCGGCAACTTGACAAAAGGTCACGGCACTGGCGGCAACGTTGCACTTGGTGAACAGGCGGCTAAAAGTGATTCGGAACGCTTAAAAAATATGATGACTGGCGCTGATATGGTTTTCATAACGGCTGGCATGGGCGGCGGCACTGGTACTGGCGCGGCGCCAATCGTTGCGAAAATGGCTAAAGAACTCGGACTTTTAACCGTCGGCGTCGTCACTTTACCTTTCAGCTTTGAAGGCAAACCTAAACAACGTAAAGCGGCTGAAGGCGTTATCAAAATGCAATCGTACATGGACGCGCTGATTGTCGTAAAGAATGATAACTTGATGAAGTTGCCAGAAAATCGCGCCTTGACGATTGTTGACGCATTCCGCGCCGCTGATTCAGTTTTGATTCAAGCTATAAAATGTATTGCCGAACTTATTTTGACGACTGGCATTGTAAACGTTGACTTTGCAGACGTGACAACAATTTTCAAACAAAGTGCATCAAGTGACGCGCTCTTAGGCATTGGCAGAAGTACGGTTAGCGCGGTTAAAGCTGTTCAACAGGCGATTGAAAGTCCGCTGATTGATAGGTCGTTGGAAGGTGCGCGAGGAATTATTTTGAACATCACGGGCGATGAAAATTTAAGCTTGCATGACGTTAATGAAGCGGCAGACTTTATTTTCAAGCAGACTGATGAAGACGTAAATTTAATTTTCGGCGTCGTCACGGACAATACTTTAAACGGCGCGGTGCAAGCTACGATTATTGCTACAAACTTTGCGGACAGCTTGGCGATGAAGTCACCGACCGTTGAGGCGCCGCGTTCTGCCGCTACCGTTTCACGCGGTTTTAATTTAGACGTACCGCGTTTCCCAACTAGGAATGAAAGAAAAACAAATGTCATTCCTGCGTTTTCACTTTTCAATTCACGAAACAATGACGATGACAATAAATAATTTTTCAAGTTTTGACAGGCTAAAAATTTTAATTGGCGACGAAAATTTTTTGAAGTTAAGTGCGTCGACCGTTGCAATTTTCGGCATTGGCGGCGTTGGTTCATTCACCGTTGAGGCGCTGGCAAGGTCAGGCGTTGGACATTTAATTTTGATTGACAAAGATAACGTCGACGTAACGAACATTAATCGTCAAATTCACGCGCTGAACTCCACCGTTGGCAAGTCGAAAGTTGAAGTTATGCGCAGTCGAATTTTGGATATAAATCCCGCCGCGAAAGTTGACGCCGTGCAGAAATTTTATCTGCCGAATGAAAGTGCCGACGATTTTTTTATTTGCAAATATGATTATGTTGTCGACGCGATTGACACGATTAGCGCGAAAATTAGCCTTGCCGTCGAATGTCAACGCAGAAATATTCCGCTAATCAGCAGTATGGGGGCGGGAAATAAGCTTGACCCGACGCGCTTTAAAGTTGCCGACATTTATAAAACGTCTGTCGATCCCGTCGCTAAAGTTATGCGTAAAAAGTTGAAAGAGTTGGACGTAAAAAGTTTGAAAGTAGTTTATTCTGATGAAGTTCCCCGCGCAGTTGAAAAAAATTTTGCTGAAAAGATTATCGGTTCAACGGCGTTTGTACCGTCCGTCGCTGGATTGATTATCGCCGCCGAAGTTGTGAAAGATTTAGTTAATAGTGAGTAGTTTTTCAATAAAAAAATCGTCGAGCCAATAAGTTCGACGACTTTTTATTTTGCGCTATTTTTACAATACCTTTTGGCATTATGGAAATATTTTTAGCGTTTATCTTCTCCGTTTCAACGTACCATATTCATTAATACAGCGTTCTCATTGTCAAACTGAATTTTACCGTTGTACCCTCTTCTGAAACCAGCATGCCAGTCCCCTCCATCGTAACTACTCTGCACACCCTCTCGAATCCCATCAGCTCTTATTAATTCCGCATCAAGAACTGTGATTATTTGATTCTTCAAACTTTCATCATTGAATCTAGTTTGTTGTAGCCTATCGCGCGTGTCACGAATATTGCGCACTATTTGTTCAGCCATTTCAATCAAGTGGTACGCATTTTGATAATTTGCATTACTACCTAAATGATTATTAACGTCCGTCGCCAATGCCGCAATTTGACTATCAAACGAATCTTTTAGCGTTATAAAAGGTGCAGCGGTATCTTTATCTGAAAACTCGTCGTAGCGGATAAAAGTTTCAGAAGTATCTTTATTTGAAAGCTCGTCTAGTTGAATCGGTATTGGTGCAGATGAATTATCCTTCTCCGTAGAAACGGCTACGGGTGTTGTTGTTTCAGGCGTTGTTATTGTTTCAGGTTTTGTTGACGGTAATTCTACTGCCTGTACGTCTTTATCATTTGACAAGAGCAGGTATCCAATAGTACCGCACAGAACAAAAATCAAAACGATAAGCCCGATTATTATGTAAGTTTTTTTATCATCATGACTTTGATTACCGACTGGCATATTATTTATCTCCTGCATCTTACGAATTAATGGATTTAAATTTTACCTTTAGAAAGTTTTCAGTGGGTCTGCGCCGTACTGATTGTTACCATCAGTTCCCTTCGCAAATAACAGGTACAAGCCGAAAAAGAAATCTACAATCGGAATTAACATAATCAGCGCCCAAAGTCCGCCTTTGTCCAAGTCGTGCAGTCTTTTAATAATTAACGATACACTGGCGATAATTAAAGCTATTCCAATTACAGCGCCCAAAATTGAAATTAAGCCGCTGTCCGAATTGTCCATAATCATCGTGCATAATGCAGAGACTAAGCCAAGCGCTAAGTTGCCAAAAAAGTACGGCTTACGGTTCAATCGTCCTTCAAAAGTGAAAAACATTTTTTGAATGTCCAAGTTAATCGCCTCCAAAAATTTCAATCGTCGGAATTTTTTCCAACAGATTATTTTTCTGCGCAAGTTGATAAAAAATTTTCAGCGCGTCGATACCGTCCGCAGTTAAATCCCACTTGATGACGCCGCCTAAATATTTGTCCAACTCGTCAAAAGTGAACGGCTTACTGTTCAAAACAGAATTTATAGCCGCCCGTTTATTTTGCAGACCAAATTTTAAACCGTCGTGAATTTTTTGGCAAGTATTCTGCAAAAGTTCGGAATAATCTTGCGCAAATTTTTTACGCGCCGCCAATACAGCGTATACCATCTGCCGCCCAGTCAACTTTTTCCATTCGCTACCTAAATCGTAGTACAAAAAATTTTCCTGCCTATGCAAGTTCAAGTAAAGCGCATCATCACCGATGAAAAGCGCGGCAGTTGAATCATTCGGCACTGGATTTTCTACGCTTAAATTTTCTACGCTGTAATTGGGCTTGACGCCGTAACTTTCCGCCAAAATTATTTTCAGCAGACAATGCGCCGTTGCAGACTTCGCAGTTATCGCTAATTTTTCGCCGTCAAGTTCATCAATCGGCTTGCGCGAAATTAAAATAATGCTTGTAACGTCGGAATCTGCGCGGACACAAATTTTTGGCAGGAGTAAAAGATTTTCACTTTGTCGAGCATATTCGATAGAAGAAATTAAACTCACGTCGAGGAGACCACTTTTAATTTTCGCGTTGACGAAGGAAGGGACGCCCATTGTAAGTTCAAAATTTTCCACGTTACAATTTGCGTAGAAATAATTCAGCGGCAGGACGTTTAAAAAATTTATGTGACCAATTTTAATTCGATAGTTGCTAGACAAAATAATTTTCACTTCCTACTAACTACTGACTACTAACTACTTACTAACTTTGAATCCAGAGCAACTGATATTTTTCCATTTGCTTTAAAATGTGTTCTAAGAAAGGTTTAATCGTGTCGGGATGTTTAAGGAAAAGTGAATGCGTTTTCTCAAGCGAAATGGTTAAAATTTTTGCTTTCTCCGTCAAAACTTCAGCGGAAATCGTTGTACGGCGATTTTCCAATAAGACATTTTCATTGAGCCAGCCGCCCTTTGAAATAATATCTAACGCCTTGAACCAACCGTCGCCAGTATCTAAACTTCGCGCTAACTTTCCTTCGACGACAAAAATTAAGTTCTCATTCAACACGTCACCAAAAATTCTATCGCCTTCAAATTTCGTAATAAGTTGCGTACTGTCAGCGAAAAATGCAACCGTTCCACCGCCACTGCCTTGAAGAATCGGACTTTTTATAATGAAATCTGAAATGATTCGTCTATCTTCGTCGCCGTGAATTTGTCCTTCCGACTCCATTTCAATCTTAATTTGATTAATAAGTTTTGCCATAAAAGTTGCAAACGGCGAATGCCAATGTACGAGCATTTGACGCAGTACAACGTTAAAAGTTTTGGCGAAACGTTCACCGACATTTTTAAAAAATCTGTTGGCGTCGTACAGGAAAGTTAATGATAAATCTGTAACGGCATATTGAAAATAAACATTAAGCTTGACGCCTTGCGGATCCCACGAATTACTTGTGACAATCGCGCCTTGAGGAAGTGCCGCCGTTTCAGAATAAGTTGTCGTTGCAGTGCCTTTAAAGTCAAGGAAACTTAAGAAGTGGTCAAAAGTTTTTCCGTTCGTCAACTTAGCTAGCGCGTCCCAATCTGAAAAGCCGTAAGGTTGCGATACGACAAGTTGACGAAATTGTTGCGTGATAATCTGTTCGACGGTCATTGTACCCGCGCTTTTTTGACGAACAGGAATAACGTTGAAAGAAATATTTTCGTCACCTTTAGCGGCGGCGCTGAATTGGCAGAACATAACGTCATTGTGTCCACGTACCGATTGAAGAAAAAATCCCCACGCACTTTGAAGGATTGACATTAACATTACGCGATTAGAACTAGCTTTTTCGCGCAGGTCGGATAAAATATCTGCAGGAATTGTTTCACGAAAAGCTTTTGGATTATATGGCGCATTTGACGGCTTGGAGTAAGGCAACGTAGGCATTGGCGGCAAATCTTTTAAAAGTCGCGCCCAATAATCACGAATTGCTGATTCAATTTGTTTAGGCTTGGAAGTCGATAAATTTTTTTCAACGTGCTTGTACTTTTCAATTCCTAACGCTGTAAGTATAAAATTTTTGTAGTCGAAAGTACTTGCGATAAGCTGGGAGATTGTCACTAATATTGCGAATTCTTCATCATCAGTTTTGAAAATTGAAAAGCGAATTAAATTACCGTGCTTCAAATCGAAGTTGACACGGCGGTCAGCTTCCATAATCTTCGTTAAAGTTTCGTCAACTTCATCAGGGTCAGTCTGCAAAAGTGAGCGGTACACAACGTCGGGAAGTTTGCGGCGTTCAGCGAAAATTACTTTTACGATATGGTTGCCAACGTCACAAAAATTTG
>CAMJAZ010000015.1 GCA_946403735.1 uncultured Selenomonadales bacterium | reverse complement strand
GCGCGTCCTTGCGCGCCCCTACTTCATTTAAGTTTATAAACAGCCACTAATAATGTACAATTAAAATTACTCACTAACAAAGGAAGATTAACTATTTGGAATTTAGACATGAAAGCGTAATGCCCGATGAAGTTATCGACGTGCTGAACGTTAAACCTTCTGGCGTTTACGTGGACTGTACGCTAGGCGGTGGCGGTCATTCCCTGCGAATCGGTAAGCAGTTGAACGAAGGCGGCTTGCTGATTGGGATTGACAGAGATGTTGACGCTATCACTGCGGCTGAAAAAAAATTGTCGGGCTTGAAATGCAAAGTCGAAATTGTTCACGAAAATTTTAGCGCGTTGAATAAAATTTTAGACGCACTAAATATTGACAAAGTCGACGGCGTACTAATGGATTTAGGCGTTTCATCTCATCAAATTGACACGGCGGAACGCGGCTTTTCATATATGCACGACGCGCCGCTAGATATGCGTATGGACAGGTCGAAAAATTTCAGCGCTTACGACGTTATCAACAGTTACGACGAAGACAGCTTGAAAAAAATTTTCCGCGAATATGGCGAAGAAAAATTTTCTGGTAGAATTGCAAGGCGAATTGTGGACGTGAGAAAAAATTCACCGATAAAAACTACTGGCGAACTCGTCAAGCTGATTGAAAATGCTACGCCGAAATTGTCAAGCGGCGGTCATCCTGCAAAAAGAGTTTTTCAAGCCGTTAGGATCGAAGTAAACGGCGAACTGAAAATTTTGGGTGACGCCTTGACTAATGCTGTAAAACGTCTTAAAATCGGCGGGCGAATTGCTGTTATAACTTTCCATTCCCTTGAAGACAGGATCGTCAAAAATACTTTCAACGATATGGCGCGGGATTGTATCTGCCCGAAAAATTTTCCAGTTTGCATTTGTAACCACCGCGCAGAAATAAAAATTTTGGGCAAAGCTAAAGTTGCTACGTCTGCTGAAGTTGAAAAAAATTCTCGTGCGAAGTCAGCTAAACTTCGTGCGGCGGAAAAAATTTTGTGAAGGAGCGATCAAAATGCCGAGAACACTCAAGCCGAAAACGCTACCAAATAGTTCGGAGCATTCGTCTTACAGTGAGGAAAAAGCTACGGAGGCAAGATTCACTTTAATTCATGGGCGTCCTAAATTGGATCATCTTTTGCGTTCGCGTTGTCGTATGGCATTCCTCATAATTTCGCTGTTAGCAATGCTCGTCGTAATTCGTAGCGGAATTAGCGCCAGTCGTGGCTACGCGCTTGTAGAAACGCAAAATAAAGCGCAGTACGTAGAAATGGAAAATGAACGCTTGCGCATTGAAATTGCTAAATTAAAATCTCCACAACGTATAAAACAAATTGCCGCCGATGAATTAGGTATGGGCGTACCTGCGAAAATGTATTTCTCACATTAAAATTTTTGTACAAAAAAAATTATGAACGAAAAAAAATTTGGGACTTGAATTTTTCCAAGTCCCTTTTATTTTGTAGAAAATTTTCAGCTGTCCTCAACGCTATCTAAAATTGTTTCTAGCAGTTCAGCGCGTCCGACGTTTGTATTTGATGAGTACGGTAAAATCGGAAGTTCATCAATGCCGAAAGTTTTTTGAATCAACGCCAACTGTTTCTTTTGTTCAGTTTTACTAAGTTTGTCCGCCTTAGTCGTAACGATTAAGACGGGCAAATTTTTTTCAACCAGCCACGCGAAAAATTTTTTATCGCTGTCCATTAAATCATGCCGCATATCGACAAGTTGACAGACGAATTTTAAATTTTGACTTGCAAGCAAATATTCTTCGATGAACTTAGCCCAAATTCGCCGATTAACTTTGCTAGTCTTCGCGTAACCATAGCCAGGCAAATCGACTAAATGAATTGGCGTCAACTGCTCATCAACTTTGAACGTCACGCGGAAAAAATTTATAGTCTGCGTCTTGCCAGGAGTCTGCGAAGTACGCGCAAGATTTTTTCTATTGCAAAGGGAATTTATCAACGACGACTTGCCGACGTTCGACCGACCGATAAAAGCAATTTCAGGCAAACTTTCAGCTGGATATTGCGCCTTGCTGACGGCGGAAATTATGTAATCGCTCTTCGTCACAACAATTTTTTTATCCAAATTTATCACCACTTAAAAAATTTTTTGCGCCATTGTATCATAAATTTTAATGGGCTGAAAAATTTTTTAAATTGATTGACTTCAACTGAACATTAGCAGTTTTTGTTTTCGCCAGTGAATGTTCATCAAAATTGCTATCGCTAAAATATTCGTCGTCAATGAACTAATTCCGTAACTCATAAGCGGCAATGGAATACCCGTCACGGGCATAATGCCCGTCGTCATTCCGACGTTTACTAAGACGTGGAACGCTAACATTGACGTTATCCCGACGGCTAAAAGTCTGCCGAAAATGTCGCTTGCATCGCGGGCAATTTGCATTCCGCGCCAAAGTACAAGCAAGTACAAAAATAGTAAAATTATTGCGCCGACAAATCCAAATTCTTCACCGACGACTGCAAATATAAAATCCGTATGATTTTCTGGCAGAAAGTTCAGCTGACTTTGCGTCCCTTCAAAAAGTCCCTTGCCAAATATCATTCCCGAGCCAATAGCAATTTTCGATTGAATTATATGGTAGCCCGAACCTAGCGGGTCAACATTTGGGTCTAGGAAAACCATTATTCGCATTTTCTGATAATCTTTCAAAAACTGCCAAAGTAGCGGCATTGCGGCAATTCCAAGTACGACGATTGACGCTAGCAACTTCCAATTTATTCCGCAAGCTATTACCATTCCTAAAAATATCGCCATAAAAACTAGCGACGTACCTAAATCTGGCTGTTTCAAAACTAAAAAAAATGGTACGCCAACATACGCGGCAACGGGAATTAAATCTTGCGGCATATCTAATTTGCCCATTCGCGATTCTAAAACTGACGCTAAACAAATTATCATTATCAACTTTGAAAATTCTGAAGGCTGAATGCTGATAAATCCGATTTGTATCCAACGTTGCGCACCTAATGCCGCGTGACCGAATAACATAACTGCTAGGAGCATTATTAAATTGAATATGTAAAGCGCCTTCCCGTACTGTTGCAATCCGCGATAATCAAAATTCATTATGAAGACGGCAATAGCTACGTTGACAACTGCAAAAATTCCTTGACGTTGCACGTACCAAAATCTTTCTTCGCTAGGCGTGTTGACGTGCGTTGCGCTACTGATTATGACAAGGCTATAAATTATTATTCCAATCGACGCGAATAGTAAAACGAAATCTATGCGCCGCAAAAATCTTTTATGCTCTGTAGAAATTAGTGGCAAATTTTTTTCACTCCATTTTAGCTTTTAGCTTTTAATGATTAGCTTTTAGCGTGTAGTTTTTAGGAAAATATTATAGCATATTTCACAATTCCTTCAAAAGGGTTAAATAATTTTCATAACGTCCGCGCAAAATTTTTCCAGCGTCAATGGCATTTCTCACGCCGCAATTTGGCTCGTGGTCATGACTGCAGTTGTTGAGAAATTTACACGTCGACGCAAATTCTGTGAATTCTTTGAAACAGTGCCGCAAATTATTTTTTGTGATGCCTGCGTCTTTCAAGTCCACCGCACTAAATCCAGGCGTGTCAACTACGTAGCCATCGTGAAATTTTATAAGCTCTGAAATTCGCGTCGTATGTTTGCCGCGCAAAATTTTTTCACTGACTTTACCGACTTTCAAATTTAAATTCGCGTCAAGTGCATTCATAAGCGACGATTTGCCGACGCCGCTAGGACCTGCAAAGACTGTAACGCCTGTCGACAAAATATTTTTCAGTGCGTCAACGCCTTCACCTGTCAACGTCGAAGTACGAATAATTTTATAAAGATTTTCATATTCAGCCAGAAAATTTTTATCGGCGACTAAATCAATTTTGTTTACGCAGATAATAATTTCGTCCAAGTGCGACCATTCAGCCAGCGCAATAAATCTGTCCAAAAGTAGCGGGTGAAGATTCGGTTCAGCGGCGGCAAAAATTAAAATCACTCTGTCGACGTTGGCAACGGCAGGGCGATTCAACAAACTTTTTCGTGGCAAAACTTTTTCAATGACGCCCGTATTATCGGCAAGCGTTGAAATTTCCACAAAGTCATTTGGATAAACTGAACTTCCTACTTTTTTATCGCGCTTTATGATGCCGCGCAGTTTGCAAGGGATTATATCTTCATCGACTTGTACGAAGAAAAAGCTGTTGTAAAATTTTATAACTCGTCCGTTCATAATTCCTAAAATCTAAAAGCTCAACGCCGACATATTGAAGATTGGCAACATTATCGAAAAGACTAGCGCCGCGACGATAGCTCCTGCTAAAAGTGTACCGTACAATTCCGCCTTCGCTGGCAGTCCGCGCAATGTTTCTTCAATTTCAAAATCTGCCATTGATTCACATTGCCTTAGCATTTCGACCACTTCGCCCGTCACTTCGCCTGTTGCTATCAAGCCCAAGTACAGCGGGGAAATTTTTTTTATCGTTCGCCGCAAAACTTTTTCCAAATTATCGCCGTGTTCGACTGACATTTTTGCATTACTCAAGCTACGTTGCAAAAATAAATTTTCGCCCGACCCTGCACTCATTTTTAGCGCCTCGTCTAAAGTTACGCCGCTTTCCAATAAAAAACTTAGTCGTCCAAATAAATTTCTCAACGCAATTTCACGGAAAAATTTTACTTCAAATTTCCACTTATCGACGGTAAATCTAACGGCGTCAACTTCGCGGTAAATCATCAGCGCCGCAATTATCACGCCGAAAAATCCCAGCGCGATTAAAATTAAATGCTCCGTCAAAAATCTTCCGCCGTGCAATAAAATGAAAGTTATCAATGGCAATTCTCCGCCGTTGTCACTGTAAAAAGATTCAAAGACTGGCAAGGTAACGTTAATCATTATGACTGCCGCAATTATCGCCGCGATAAAAACTGCTACGGGATAATACATCGCGTTACGAACTTTTCGGCTTGTCGTGTAACTTCGTTCAAGCCGTTCAGCCAAACTTTTAAAAACTTCCTGCGTCTTTCCGCTTTCCTCTGCAATTTCAATCGTCTGAATTACATCTTCAGGGAAAATCACTGCGTGGCGTCTAAGAGCGTCGCTAAAGTTTTCGCCGCCGCCAACTGTTATTGATAAGTCATTCAAAATTTTTTCGGAAACGTGACCGCGTGAAGCTTTAGCCAATATTTCAAGTGCGTTGTGAATTGTCATTGAACCGAGCATTACGCTTAATTCGCGTAAAAACACTGAAATCCAACGTCCGCCGATTTGCCAGCGCATTATCCAGCCTGAAATAAATTTCGATAAGCTTAAACGTTCCTGCTTTAAGCTGACAACAGTTACGCCTTGATAGAGCAACGCCGCGTAAGCCGTCGCGTAATCTTCCGCCTCAAGCGTACCAGTTTGTACAATCGATTTTCCGTTGTAACCTTTATATACGAATTTTTTCATGGCGGCATTATTCAACTTTCAATTTAAATTTCCCTGCAAAAATTTTATAAAATTTCAGCAGACGCGACGATAAAACAAAAAAATAGTGATTGGATTTGAACTTCCAACCACTTATAAAATTTTTTGTATGCTACAGCTTTATTTTTGTTCGTCTCCAGCTATTATGACAGTGTAAAATGTTTCTTTATTTTCGCCTTCCATTGCAAAGGTTTTGACATCGACATTGCCTTTCAATGCCGCGCAGTACAATTTAACGTTCGTATCATCTGCATTGAAGACTGGCTCAACATTAATTTCTGCGTCAGTCAAGCCGCAAATCTTAAGCCACGCTGTGAAAGTTTTTTCGGCAAGCGCTTTATCGACCGTCAAAAGCCCACATTTTGTGATGGATTTACCTTTGCACTGAATCAATATAAAAGAACTGTCAGCGTTTTCAGTAAGTTCAAAACTGAATACGTCGTCTTCTTGTTGGGACGGTTCTTTTTTGTACGTCGTAAGCCCCAACTTTTTCGCAACGTCATTGTATGCGTTGACAAATGCTTTTTCGTCGCCGTTGAAAATGGTCGTAGTATTTGCCGCCAATGCTTGACTGCAGGACAAAATTATAATCGCCGCAAAAAACAAAGAAACTTTTTTGAACATATCATTCACCTAAAATTTGTTAGCTACTTGCCTGCAATATCGGATGCGCAATGCGGACACTTCGTCGCTTCGTCTGCTACTGTTTCTTTGCAGTACGGGCATTTACGTGGATCAGGTGGTGGTGGTGGAGGTGCTGGCATAAATCTATTTACCTGCTTTATCAAAATAAATATCGCGGTTGCTACAATTAAAAAGTCCAAACACGAATTTAAAAATGCGCCGTAAGCTATTACTGGTGCGCCAGCCTCTTTAGCCGCCGCCAATGATGCATATTCAACATCTGAAAGATTTATGAAATAATTGGAAAAGTCCAACTTTCCGACGAGCATCCCGAGCGGGGGCATTAAAATATCAGCTGTAAACGAAGATACTATCTTAGAAAACGCTGCGCCCACGACTACGCCTACCGAGAGATCTATAACATTACCTCTCAAAATAAATTTCTTCCATTCCGAAAACACATACTTCACTCCCTAATAAAAATTTAAATTCTTGACAAAAATATAACTCCTCTGTTCAATTTCAGTTGAACCAACAAAAAAACAGAAGGGAGTTTTATCGTGTAAATGATAGCAAAAACAAAACGAATTGTCAATTAACAATCACCTTTGCCGTTTATGCCATTTGTTGTATGCCGACAGAAAAAATTTACGTTGTATCGATGAATGCGAAAAAAACATAGCTATAATTTTTCGATTGCGTTATACCCTAAAGTATACAATAAAACACAATAAATTTTTCTAACGTTTCCAATGCCCGCGCAGATAATTTTTCTTTGCGGCTGGATTTTCTAACTTTACCTTCCAACGGTGGAAAAAGTCCAAATGTAACGTTCATAGGCTGAAAATTTTTATTCGGCGTCGTAATGTACCGTGCCAATGCGCCGTGACAAGTTTTAGCTGGAAAAGTTATTGCGTCTAAGTTTTTAGCTAATCGCGCCGCATTTATTCCCGCCATTAAACCTGTCGCCGCTGATTCGACGTAACCTTCAACGCCCGTTATTTGTCCTGCGAAAAAAATTTGTGGCGCTGATTTTAATTGAAACGTCGGCAATAAAACTTCTGGAGAATTTATGTAAGTGTTCCTGTGCATGACGCCGTAGCGTACAATTTCTGCCGCTTCAAGTCCTGGTATCATTCGGAAAACTCTGCGCTGTTCGCCCCACGTCAAATGCGTTTGAAAGCCTACCAAGTTGTACAACGTCGCCGCGCAGTTATCCTGTCGCAGTTGTACGACGGCATAAGGTAATTTTCCATTACGCGGATCTTCAAGCCCAACTGGTTTAAGCGGACCAAATCGCAACGTATCTTCACCGCGTGCCGCTAAAACTTCGACTGGCAAGCAACCTTCAAAGAAAATTTCCTGCTCAAAGTCGTGAGGTTTAGTTTTTTCAGCCGCGATTAACTCTGCGCGGAAATTTAAATATTCTTCCTGCGTCATTGGGCAATTTATGTACGCAGTTTCTGAACCGTCACCAATTTCAGCGCCCTTGCCGTAACGTGACGCCTTGAAAGCCTTGTCGAAGTTTATAGAATCAAGCGTAACGATTGGCGCTGCCGCGTCGTAAAAATAAAAGCCGTCGCCGCCTGTCAACTTTTTAATTTCATCCGCTAAAAGTCCGTCCGTCAAAGGTCCACTAGCGATTATTAAAATATCGTCCGCGCTAAAATTTTTTAAGCTGGTAATTTCGCCCTGTACGAAGTGGACGCGCGATTTAACTTTCGACGTAACAGCCGCACTAAAATTTTCGCGGTCAACTGCAAGCGCTCCACCTGCAGGAATTTTATTTTCATCAGCCGCCGCCATAATCACGGAATGAAGTTTGCGCATTTCTTCTTTGAGTACGCCGACAGCGTTGGAAAGTCCAGCCGCACGAAGTGAATTGCTACAGACAAGTTCAGCAAAATTCGCCGTTTTATGCGCAGGAGTTTGTTTAAGTGGTCGCATTTCGTACAAAAAAACGTCGACGCCGCGCAGTGCAACTTGAAATGCCGCTTCACTGCCTGCCAACCCCGCGCCGATTATATGAACTTTTTTTAATGCGTAATTAGGAATGCTTAATTCGTAATGATTTATCGTCATTTTAATTTACCAAAAAATTTTTTTATAGTTTCTAATTTATTTTTTTTCGTGATTCGGAACGCTTTTTCGCATCAGCAATAATTTTATTTATCGGATGATCTTTGCGCGAAGGGCAATTTTCATTTCCACAATAAAACATTGACGCACGATTTTTAAAACGACGTATAAACATTGTCGCTCCGCAAGTTTTACATGGCGTATTCTGCGGCTCATCCCAAGTTTGAAAGTCGCAAGTTGGATAATGTTCACATCGACACAAAATTTTCCCGCGTCCAAATTCCCGCTTAGTCAATCGCTCGCCACATTTCGGACACTTCTGCTCCAAATAATTTACAATCGGCTTGATATTTTTACATTCTGGATAACCTGAACAAGCAAGGAAAAATCCATAGCGCCCGTGCTTAACCAGCATAGGTCGTCCGCATTTGTCGCAAACTTCCTCGCTGTAAACTTCAGGTTCATCTTGCGGTTTAGCGTCGTCGCCAAGTTCATCCATTGCCTTATCAAAATTTTTGTTGAACTGCGCACAATAATTTTCAATGACAGAAATTTTTTCTGCGTGACCGTTGACAACTTCATCAACCTGCGCGGAAATTTTTTTGTAACTATCGACGTTGAAATCTTCGCTGAAAAATTCATCAACCGACGTTAAAACTCTGCGCCCCAATTCCGTCATCTTCAACGCAGAATTTTCCGCCGTAATATATTTTCGCTTAATAAGACTTGCCACACCTACCGCGTAAACGTCAGACCAATTCACGCCTAAATTTTCAAGCGTCATCATCAGCGATAATTCCGTAGATTGACTTTGCGCGGAAATTTTTTCATCACCACTGCGCGAATAAATCAGCTCGTACAATTTGAATTGACTGTCATTTAGATAAGCTTTAACGTCAGCAGGTGTACGCTTATCCGCCGACAATTTAATTTCGCCGTATGGATACGTGATTAAGCCGCCGTATCCTTCCTTTTCAAAGTTAATGCCGTCGAAAAGTTGTTCAGCAAGCAGGCGCGTTTTTATCGCTGAAAAATTTAATTTCTGCGCGGCTAACATTTGAAGTTTCGCGAAGGTAAATTTTCCGTCAAGTTTAAATTCATCGACGTGCTGAAAATTTTCGATAAGTTTTAGCAACATTGCGCGAAAACGTCCAACTTTTACGCCGCGATAAATTTTGCAGGAAAGGTATTCGCCGATTTTGTGACTGACAAACTTGTCAATAATTTGCTTAGCTTGATAGGCATCTGCAAGCTTATCATCAATCGGACGGGCTTTGTCCAACGAATTTTTAATTGCGTCGCGTGTAACTTCATCAAAGTAGATTCGACAGTTGGAATTTGGATTGACGCCGAAAATTTCGCAGTACTGCCGCGCTAAAAATTCTCCGCGCAGGTCTGGATTAGTCGCTAAAAAAATTCTTCGTGCATTCAAAGTTTCTTTCTTCAAACTGGCAAGCAACGTACCTTTGCCGCGCACCGTGATATAATCTGGCGAATAATCTTCGTCAATGCCGATTCGACTTTTCGGCAAGTCCTTTAAAAATCCGTCCGTAGAAAGTACCAAATAGGATTGACCTAAAATTTTTTTCAACGTTCTTGCTTTACCCGCGCTGTCAGTAAGTACCAGCGATTTCAAAATTTTTTTTACAGCCATAAAAATTTCCTTTCCAAAGTTTTATGTTTTCCTAGTGTATCTTCCGTCTTGCTCGACGATACAATTTTTCAATTCAAGTTGCAACAAAACTGACGAAAGTTCGTAAGGTTCAATCACTGCGTCAACTGCCAGTAAAATTTTCTCATCTTCAATAAAATCGCCTGAAGGTATCGCGTCAAAAACTTTTTTCTCGACGCCTTCAAGCTTTAAAGATTCAATATCAATTTTCTTTTCAGAAATATTTTTGTCGACAGATTCATTTTTAATTTTAATGACAGATTCATTTTTAGACCAGTTGTAAAAATCCAAAATATCATTAGCACTTCTTATTAAAGTTCCGCCGCCGCTGTCACGAATCAATTCATTGCAGCCAATACTTTTTGGCGAATCAACATTTCCAGGCACTGCGAAAACGTCACGCCCATAATCGCCAGCGTAGCTACAAGTTATATTAGCGCCGCTTTTTTTGCCAGCTTCAACCATAATGACGCCGCGACTAAGTCCCGCGATAATTCTGTTACGCGCAGGAAAAGTTTCTGCGCCAGCTCTTTGTGAAGGATTAAAATCTGTCATAACAACACCGTTTTCAGCGATTTGTCGAATAACTTTTTCACGTGTACCTATGAAAGCGTAAGCAATGCCGCAACCTAAAACTGCGACAGTTCGCCCGTACTTCATCGCGCCAATATGTGAATAAGTGTCAATGCCACGAGCCGCGCCGCTGACAATCGTTATACCAGCGGCGGCAAGTCCTTCTGCAATTTCCATAGCGATACGTTGACCGTAAGGCGTATTACTTCGCGTACCAACCATTGCAATACGTTCGGCGAAAGTTTGAAGTTGTCCGTAATAATAGAAGACAGGCGGCGGCAACTGAATTTCTTTCAATATTGGTGGGTAATCGTCGTCTGCAAAACTGCACAACTTAACACCAGTTTCAATACAATAATCAATCAGCTTTTCTGGCGCTTTAGGATTTTTGCTACGAAAATCTATGAAAGACTCCAGCGCCTTACTTGGCAGACCAGCTTTTTCAAGTTCGCCACGTTCAGCTGTCCAAATTTCTTTAGCGTTACCGAAAATTTTCAGCAATTTTTGTACACGTGCACTGCCAATTTGTTGAGCCCCGCATATCGCCGCGATATAATATTTTTCCATGTTCAATCGATTATGTTTGAAGTTCTAAAAGTTTATCTGTACATTGTTTACTTTAAGTATGCTTGAAAAATTTTCTCCAAAATTAAATTGTACCTACTGCCTTAAAAATTTACCCTCCACTTTGGAGGGCTTTTTATTGTATCAAGTTGCATTACCACCGATCTTTTAAAATTAACAAGTGGATTATACAACACAAAAATAAAAATTGTAAAGTAACGTCGACAAAAAACGCGCTACTGTACAAAATTTAAACTTACGCTTTTAAAAAATAATCGCTAGACTTAGGAAAATAATTGTCGCCGTGTACATTAGCCGAATAGTTAGCAAAATGTGTGGCGCGTTTAACGGCTCATTGGGATCGCCCATATAAGCGCGGAAATGTGGAATGCCGAAATAAGAATTTATTCCGCCAAGTTGAATATTTAATGCACCAGCTACAGTAGCTTCTGCATAGCCGCCGTTGGGACTGGGATGTTTCGCCGCGTCACGTTTCATCATCGCGAAGGCATTTTTATAATCAAGGTTCAAAACGAATGCTGACATTA
>CAMJAZ010000014.1 GCA_946403735.1 uncultured Selenomonadales bacterium | reverse complement strand
GCTGAAATCGCATCACGCGATTTACGCGGGCGGGCGCACGTCCTGTGCGCCCTTTTTAATTTGATTGATTCGATAATTTTTTTGTAATGCAAATTTTATCAATACGCGCCCTGTCCATTTTCATAACTTCAAAGTGCAAGCCGTTCCAATCGTACGTCTCACCAACTTTTGGTATGTAGCCGAAAAGCGAAGTTAAAAAGCCGCCCATCGTCTGAAAATATTCGTGCGCCTCCTCTGGCAACGTCTCAATATTAAATTCTTCTTTGAAGTCGTCAATATCGCAAAGTCCGTCGACAAGATAAACATCATCTTTCTGTACAATCCGCTTGTCGCGCGGCTGTTCAGCGTCATTCATACCGACAATTTCTCCTGCAATGTCATCAAGCGTCACAAGTCCGATAACGCCGCCGTATTCATCATTGACAATCGCCGCTGAATCGCCACTAGTTTTGAACTTTTCGACGATACGGAAAATATCCATTGTTCGCGTGACGAAGACAGGACGCTTTAAAAGATTTTCCAAATTAATTTTTTCATTGGGCTTTAAATCCAAAACGGCGTTTAATAAATCTTTCGCGTAAATCACGCCTAAAAGTTCGTCTAAACTTCCCTTCGCCACAAGAAAAATTGTCTGGTCAGTCTCACGAATGATTTTCAAATTTTTTTCCACGCCGTCAGAAATGTCAAGCCAGCGCATATGAATACGTGGCGTCATTAAGGCGTAGGCAGTCTCATCACTTAAGTGAAAAATTTTGTCGACGGCTTCGCGTTCAAACTGTTCAAAAGTTCCGTCCTCCGTACCCTGTTCAATTAAATCTTTTACTTCATCTTCCGTAACAGTATCCGTCGGCTCTGGATTAATTCCCAATAACATCATCGTACCGCTAGAAATTTTGTTGAACAGAAAAACAAATGGCGTCATCAGCGTGACAACTATGTTAATACTTTTATGGTGATTCATCAGAAAATTTTCTGGCGACTGTTGAGCAGTTCGCGTCGGTAAAAATCTGCCGAATAAAATCATTATGAAGGTCACGACTGCAAAAGCGATTATCAGCGAAAAAATTTCTGCATGCGCGAAAAAATTTATATGCTGAAAAATTAATTTGGCAAGTAAGATTGAAGTTAAACCAGCTAAAATTCCTGCAACGGTCGTCCCAATCTGCGCGGTGGACAATGGCTTAGTTGGTGACTCAAAAATTTTTAGCGCGGCTTGTGCGTTTACATCGCCGTCTTGTGCCAGCTTTTCAAGTCTGCCGTGATGCCCTTCATTCAATGCCGTTTCCATTAACGAAAAATAGCCGCTCCCAATCGCTAAAAAAATTATCAGCGCGAGCGGCAAAATTGACGCGGTCAAAAAAATTACCTCCGAGATTTTTAATTTTATTTTGCATACATTTTACTTTTATATTTTTGCATTGGCAAGTTTTTTTAATAGGCGACGTTGAAAATTTTTGACTGACTGTAAAAATATTCCGTTTCAAAATTTGCGTTTACGGTGTCTTGTATACAATAATTGTAATAGTTGCAATAAAAAAAAATTGTGATAAAATTTTCGCCAAATGGAATTTAATTTTTTAGGAGTTGAAAATAATTGTCTAACGTAAACGAAGAGGCAATCGCCCTTCACAAAAAAAATCATGGTAAATTGGAAGTTGTTAGCAAAGTGCCGCTTAAAACGAATTACGATTTAACTTTAGCGTACACGCCTGGAGTTGCCGCGCCTTGTATCGAAATTGCGAAGGACTACGACAAAATTTATGATTATACCAATCGCGGAAATTTAGTTGCCGTCGTCACGAATGGAACAGCCGTTTTAGGTCTCGGAAACATTGGCGCTGGTGCAGGTCTCCCCGTCATGGAAGGTAAATCCATTCTGTTCAAAGGTTTTGCAGGCGTCGATGCCATTCCGATTTGTCTTGATACAAACAGCGTTGATGAAATTGTCAAAACAATTCAGCTTATGGCGCCTTCATTCGGCGGGATTAACCTTGAGGATATTAAAGCACCTGAATGTTTCGATATTGAAATGGCGTTGAAAGAATCAGTTGAAATTCCAGTTTTTCACGACGACCAACACGGTACAGCTATCGTCGTCGGCGCGGCGCTGATTAACGCGCTTAAACTCGTGGGCAAAAAGTTCAGCGACATTAAAATTGTCGTCAATGGTGCTGGCGCGGCTGGCATGGCGATAACTTATCTTATCCAAAAAATGGGCGCTAAAAATATTATGCTTTGTGACTCAACTGGTTCAATCTATTCTGGTCGTGAAAAAGGTATGAATCCGTACAAAGATCGCATTGCTGAAGTAACAAACTTCAATCATGAAGCAGGACAGCTTGTCGACGTGATAAAAGGTGCGGACGTATTTATTGGCGTATCGAAGGCAAATTTATTGACGGCTGAAATGGTCGGTATGATGAACAAAGACGCTATAATTTTAGCAATGGCAAATCCTGTTCCAGAAATTATGCCGAACATTGCACGGGACGCTGGCGCAAGGGTAGTTTGCACGGGACGCAGTGACTTCCCGAACCAAGTTAATAATTTGCTGGCATTTCCTGGAATCTTTCGCGGTGCGCTTGACGTAAGGGCAACTGATATTAATGAAGAAATGAAAATTGCCGCCTCTTATGCTATAGCTTCACTTGTCAGCGACGATGAACTTGATGAAGTTCACGTTATCACGACGCCTTTTGATACACGTGTTGCGCCGACTGTTGCCGCCGCCGTTGCTAAAGCCGCCATTGAAACGGGCGTTGCACGTAATAAAAACATTACGCCTGAACAAGTTGCACAACATACACGCGAACTTTTGAAAACTTCTAAGAAATAGTTAGTAGCTTATAAAAACAAAAAAATCTGCACGAGCAAATAAAGCTTATGCAGATTTTTTAGTTTGTTAGCAAAATTTATTTTCAATGCGATTGAATGAACGCTTTTACTTTTTCAGCGACTTCACGCGGCTTTTCTACTAAAATAATATGCGTCGTGTTGGGAAAATCTTTTTCAAGTACGAAATCGCTTTTCACGTGCGATTTAATGTAGTCAACAGTCACCATAGAATAAAGCGGCGTTTCAGGCATAATGTACAGCAATGGCACGGTAATTTTTTCAATCGCGGGGCGCTGGTCTGTACGATACAGCGAAAACCAAAGACTTGCCATAGTGAAAGTGTTGATACCTTTGCCGCAAAGTGCAATCATCGCGTCATCAAGTTCAGCGGGAGTATTTTTTAACGCGGGATTCATCATATTTTTTGTAATGTACCAGCCAGACGCACCAACGTCGTCGAAAATTCTTTCAAGGTCCTGCATAAAATCTTCGTCAGTCCATTTGCCTTGAGCAATGCCGCCTTGCCAAACAGTATTTCGCATATAAGGCGACATATCAACGACGACGATTCTTTTCAATCTGTCACAACCAAATTGATTAACATAGCTAAAAATCGTAGCCGCCCCCATTGAATGACCTATTAACGTGACTTCGTGAAGGTCAAGGCTTTCAATCAATTCGTTCAAATCTTGTCCCAGCGTCTTGATATTCATATGAATGGTTGGCTTGTCGGAGGATTCGTGACCGCGCTGATCATAAAATACGGTACGATAATTGCCTTTGAATTCGTCGATAAAATTTTTTATTTTAAGGTGTGAAGAGTTAAGCCCGTGACAAAACAAAATTGTTTCACCATTGCCGCGATCTTCATAGTAAATCTTTACGCCGTCTTTCATTGTTAAGTACGACAAAACTTTTCAACTCCTTCAATCGATAAATTTATTTTAAGAAAAAAATCTGCACGAGCAAATAAAGCTTATGCAGATTTTTTAGTTTCGAGGAATTTTTCTAGCAACTAAAGCCTACTATTCTTTAGTCTCCTTAGCCTCTGGCGCAGGTTGTTGCGTAGCTTGTGGATCAATCGTGAACTGAATCGGTTTAGCGGGCGTAATAGTAGAAATTGCGTGTTTGTAAATCATCTGCTGTTTGCCCATGCCTTCAATAATCACGGTGAAATTGTCGAAGCCGCGAACAGTTCCTTTAATCTGAAAGCCGTTGACCAAGTGAACGGTAATAGGAACGTTTTCTTTACGCGCCTGATTCAGAAAAACATCTTGAATGTTTGCCAATTTTACTGCCATGTAAAATCTCCTCCAAATATTTTTAGCCGCCCATATGTCGGCTTTTTTACTCAACCTTAAGCCACTGGATATATTTCATTCGTCGATACCACGTCAACTGCCGTTTAGCAAAATTCCGCGTCATCTGTTTAACTTTTGAAATGGATTCATCAAGCGTCAATTCGCCTTGAAGATATTCGACGACTTCCCTGTAGCCAATCCCTAACATTGCCTGCGAATTTGGATTAACGCCTTGACTTAAAAGTTTTTTAACTTCGTCGACAAGTCCTGCCGCAAACATTTTTTCTGTACGTTCATTAATTCGTTGATATAAAATTTCGCGTGGCATAGTCAAGCCAAAAACTAGCGCATTATATTTAAGTTCGCCAGTCGACGCGAAAAAACTTTCATTGCTCTTTGTACCGACTTCATTAAACTTGTAGCCTTCAATCAGCGCTTGAATATAAAGTCCAGTACCGCCCGCGATTATCGGAATTTTTCCCGCGCAGTTCAACGCCGTTATAATCGGTGTCGCCTGCCGTATAAATTCCGCCACGCTAAATTTTTCATCAGGTTCAAGAATATCAATTAAATGGTGTGGAACTTTCGCCCGTTCAATCTCACTTGGTTTAGCCGTGCCAACGTCAAAATTTTTGTACACTGACATTGAATCGGCTGAAATTATTTCCGTGTTGAAAATTTCCGCCAGCTTTACGGCAAGGGAACTTTTACCCGTAGCCGTCGCGCCAAGTATCACAACAATTTTTTCTTTTGGTGAATTATCTAGTGCAAGAAATTTTACTTGATTTACAATATTTGTCAAGTCTAGCGTTTCGCCGTCGAAATTTTTAGATTGATTGCGCATTAAATTAATTCGATTGATTCGCCAGGCTTGACAATGTGAACCTGCGCGGTCTTGACAAGCTTTTTAAAGTCTTCGGGATTTTGTTCAATCGGTTGCCACGTGTCGTAGTGGACGGGAATGGCATTTTTCGCGCCGAGAAATTCAACTGCTCTTGCCGCGTCGATAGCGTCCATTGTGAAGTGTCCACCAATCGGCAAAACTGCGTAGTCAATCGCGTCACGTTCACCGATTAACTTCATATCGCTGAAAAGGCAAGTATCTCCTGCGAAGTAAATATTTTTACTATCGATATTTACGACGTAACCGCAAGCAACGCCGCCGCCAATTCCAGAACTGTGCAAAGCTGGTACCATTCGCGCATAACCGAAAGGAAGTTTCAACGTGCCACCAAGATTCATTCCGATTGTTTTAACGTTTGCGCCGCCGAAGTCCATAATTTCAGGAATGCCGATAACCGTTGCGCCCGTATGTTCCAAAATGTCGTAAGCGTCGCCAACGTGGTCGCTGTGCGCGTGCGTTAAAAAAATATAATCTGCTTGAACGTCATCAGGATTAATCGTAGCTTGAGGGTTGCCTGTTAAAAATGGATCAAACAAAATTTTGTACTTGCCGTCGTCAAGCTGAAAGCAAGCGTGACCGTAATAATTAAACTTCAACATATTTATCTAGCTCCTAAAAAATTTTATTTCATTCTGAAAGAATACGTTGGAATAAGTTGGGGGCGCGCAAGGATGATTCTTTTGCGCCGAAAGAAAAGTAAATTTCAAAAATAAAAATCTCACCAAATGTAAATTTATTTACGAGCCATATTTTCGACAATCTAAATTTTAACGAAGTGCCGAAAGTAAAGTTTTCGAGTTCTGCATACCGAGAATAACTTCATCAAGCATCGCGATAAATTTTTTCATCAAGCCTTCTGAAAATCTTCCTGCGTCGTACTCCAGCCAAAGTTCATACATACCGTCTTCCTTCGCGAAAATTTGAATGTCGAGTGAATTTTCAGCGGCAGAAATTTCATTCGGCGGCATATCAATAACATCCGCCGTCGTATCGCCAATTATCGCGTGATCGATAAAAATATTTTTTTGGAAGACAAGGCAAGGGCAATCGTCGGCAAGTCCTTCGTTGTAGACAATATCTAAACCTTTCTTGTACGTCAACTCCGTCTGAATTTTGCCCATTAACGTATCAAGATATTCAGCGACCGTCATATCATTTTCAAAGTTCCACGTGCAAGGGACAATATCATACATTAAGCCCATAACGTGACGTTCAAGCGCTTGAGTTCTTCCGCCGTGTATCAACTTCATAAAAACATTTTCATTGCCAGAAATTTTTGAAAGGGTAATCAATGACGCGGCAAGGAAAAAATTATTTTCGTTACGGCGACTCTTACGGAAAAATTCTTCACTGATATTTTGAAATTTCGTCCGCAGTTCGCCTTTCGCCCAAGCCTTACCGTCTTTAACGTCAGCAGGCGGCAAATTTTTTTCGCTGTCATAATTAGTCAGCAGTCCGCGCCAATAAGCATGTCCACTTTCCAACGCGGCAGGTGAAATTTGCGCTTCTTGCAAAATGAAATTCGCGTAGCTTGAATAAATTGTTGGAATGTTCCTGCCGTTATACCGAAGATTCATTTCACGCTGGAAAAGAATTGCTATCGACATACCGTCCATTATCGCGTGATAAAAATCGAGATAAAAATATTTTGCGGTAGGCGTCACGAATAAATAAATATGATAAAGCGGCTGATTAATAATTTTGTACGGAGTGCGCAACATTTTTTTCCGCATAAGTTCAAATTCTTCATCGGAAATTTCTTCAACTTTAACTTTTACAACTTCGCCGTCAAAAGTTTGGCAAATATCTTGCGTTTCAGGATGAATTACCAAGCGACAACGGAAAATATCATGCGTTTCAAGCGTATCGTTTATGGCGTCGGCTAATCTTTCCATATCGACGACTGGCGAAAGTCTCATTAATGCGCCCACGTTCATCATAGTCGATTTAGCTTTTTTAAAGTGCGTATCGACTAAAAATCTTTGAATTGGGCGGAGCGGGTAAAATCTTCCACTATTCAACGTCAACCCTCCCATTCTTTTGAATGTAGAATTAAGAATTAAATTTTCCATTCTTAATTCCTAATTCTTAATTATTAATTATTCTCTGGCGGTGGCATCTCCTGTAATACAACGTCAACGGTATGTGAAGTTCCGCCGCGTGTGTATGTAACCTTGATTGTGTCACCAACTTTATGTGAATTAATTTCTGCGCGAATTTCGCTAACTGAATTAATTTCCTTGCCGTCAATCGACAAAATTATATCGTCACGTTGTAAACCTGCGCGGTCAGCTGGACTGCCGAGCGCCACTTGGAAAATGTAAACGCCTCTGTCAATGGAAAGTGAATAGCCGTAACGTGCCGCAGTTGGCTTGTCAAACGGCGTAATTCCCATGTACGGACGAGCAACATAACCTTTAGACACGAGATCTTCAACAACAGTTTTAACAGTGTTAATCGGAATTGCAAACGCCATACCTTCAAAGCCGCTACGAACAATTTTAACGCTAGGAATGCCGATAACTTCACCGTCTGCGTTGACAAGTGCGCCACCAGAGTTGCCTTGATTTATTGCCGCGTCAGTCTGCAGAAAGCTAACGCTGTCATTTGTGGAAATGGTACGGTTCAACGCGCTGATAACGCCGACTGTAACACTGCCGCTATATTCCAAGCCCATAGGATTGCCGATAGCTATAGCAGGTTCGCCGACCATAATATCATCTGAATTGCCGAAAGGTGCAGTTGGTAAATCTTTAGCGTTAATCTTCACGACGGCAATATCAGTAAGTTCATCAGCTCCGACAAGTTCACCGTTGAAAGTTCTGCCGTCCGCAAGGGAAACGATTAATTCCTTTGAATCAGAAACGACGTGATTATTTGTGACAATGTAACCGTCACTGCGGAAAATTACGCCAGAACCCCAGCCAGTCGCTTCAACTTGACGATTAAAAAAATCTCTTGCAACGACGCGATTAGTTATCCCGACGACTGCAGGACCTACTAATTTGGCGGCACGAGCGGCAGGCGTATTTCTTGCGTCAGATATTCGGGGTGTACTTTTATCGTTGGATGCCGCCTCCGTGACAGCTGGTGTTATTTCGCTGGATGTTTCGTTACCTGTACCGCAGCCGCTGAACGTAAGCAATGCTACTGTTGCTACAGCACAGATTAACTTGGGAATTTTTCCAAATTTCATTTTTCATACCTCCGACTATAATTTTACTTTGTAGTCAAAAATTTTTCAATGCCATTTTCAAATTAACTGCTATAAAAAATTTTAAAATTTGGGAAAGATTTTTTTATTTTAAAATGAATAAAAAAAGCCGCTACATTTTATAACGGCTAAAAAAATTTTTTATACGTTTAGCGAAAAGTTTTTAACTTCCCGCCACGTTTTCTATACGTTCTACAAATTAATTTCGCGTGTACCATTCGCCAGTAGTTTGATTGCAGGCGTAAACTTCATTGCCAAGTTTGTAGCCGACGTTCGTATTGCCTTCGACTTTCAATTTGCCGCCGTCAACAAAGCTTAAGTCAACGCCTTGCTCTGTAACCTGCGCGGAAGAAATTTGATCTAGCGTCACGCCGAGCAAATTAACCATATCATTTTCACCAGCGCCACCTATTGTATCATTACCGCTACCCATTGCAAAGAAGAATTCGTCGTAACCTTCGCCGCCTTGCATACTGTCAGCGCCGCCATTGCCGCCCCACATACTTGAGCCGCCACTTCCCGCGTAAATCTGATTGTTAGCATTGTCGCCGCCAATCATAATTTCTGCCGCGCCTTTGTCACGTCCATTAACTTCGCCGCCGCCACTTGCAACGTATGAATACGCTACAACATTACTATTTCCCGCGCCGTAGCTGATAAATTTGTCACGCGAATTTTGAATTTCAAGCTGTCCTGAACTTGAATTGACGTAGAAAGAATTACCATTCAAGTCAATTCCCTGATAATCGCTGTCAAGCTGAACAACTTCGCCTTGCTGATAATTATTGATGACTTTGTTGCCACCGTTGTAAATGTAAACGTTGCCAGTTATGTTGATGATGTAAACGTCGCCATAATAATTATAATTATTATTGATGATTGTATCACCGCCGCCGCTTGAACTTGTCGAATTGGAATTGCCTCCAGAATTTGTATCGGTTGAACTTGAGGAATTATTTGACGAAGATGAACCGCTTGAAGAGGTAACGCCGAAAAGTTCACCAAAAGTTGAGCTACCATAGGGCGTTCCTTCGTAGTAGCGAATATATTTAGCGTTGGCAACTTGGCTAATGTCACTTACGCCTTGCAAAGTCATATTCAACGGCTGATTCTCCGAAGTATCTTGAATGACAACATTTCCGCTTGCATTAGTCTGCGTCAAATTTCTACTAGAAATTCCGAAATAAATATCATCAAGGCGGAAAGTTTCATCGTTGGAAAAATCTGTGACTACGACGCCAACATTTTTATTGTAATGCGGTTCAATCCATACAGTATCATTGCCAGCGCCGCCAGTGATTGTGATATTGTTGATAGGATTAGAGCCGCCGCCGAAAATGTGGAAAATGTCATTGCCGTTGCCGCCGTCAGCAAAAGTATGATCGCGGTTTATCGTGACGGTATCGTTGCCCGTTTCGCCGTAAATTATTCCGCCGCGCGAGTAAATCGAAATTGAGTCGTTGCCGTCGCCCGCGTTAATCCTGTCGGTTTCATCGCCGTCAATCCAAACGCCGCTATCGTGTCTGCCGCCATTGACAGAAATAACGTCGTCGCCGCCCATTGCATTTACAGTTGAGTGGTTGCCGTACAATTTTATATTGTCGTTGGCGTCGCTACCGTTTACCACCGCTCCGTTGTTAGTTGAGTTAATGTCCATAACTTTATCACTCCGTCCAAAAAGATATATAATTTTATCGTTACTTGCTAGAAAAAAATTTAGTAAATGTTCGTGACGGGTAAATTAGACAAAAATAAAAACCGCTATGAAAGCGGCTTTTGTAAAAAATTATTTTCAATCGAATTTTAAATTTGCAAGTTCGGGGAACAGGTCGCCGATTGAATTTGAAAGATTTTTGGGCTTGAGCAAGTCGATAACGGGTTGCATAGTTTTTTGGAAGGCTTCATCATCTTGCATTAAAGTTAAAATCGCCGCCGTATTTGCCGCGTCCGCAAGTGCCGTATGTTGCGTTCCTTCAAAATTTCTATTCATTGCACCGACTGCGTGTTTCAACGCTAAATTGCTGTGCAAGCCAATTTTGTCGTCGAAATCTTTTTGAATGTCAATCCACTGTTGCTCCATTCGTTCGGTGTCAAAATATGGCATCTTGTAACTGCATTCAGCTTTCAGTTGCTTTATATCGGATGGACTCCAAGAATAAAGCGTCATATCCCAAGTGCCAATCCAATCAAAAAATTTTTTAAATTCAACTTCAAAATTATTTTTATCGGCGACCATTTCGTTAGTTATTCCAGTCAACTTTGTTATGTGTTTAGTAATTTCGTTGAACTCTGGCTTAACGTAACTTTGAAATTCTGCAATCGGCTGATAATTTTCATCAAGTTTGACGGCGCCAAATTCTATAACTTCGTCAAGCAAATATCGCCGCACGTCTTTTAAAGTTTTGCTAACAGGATTCATTTCCAAATCGATAACAATATGAACCACTAAAACGCCTCCTAATTTCTTTCCTGTTAAAATTTTAACTCATACGCTGAAATTATTCAACCAAATTTTAACAAATAAAAATACCGCAACAATTTCTGCGCGGCAAAAATTTTTTACGATTAATTTCATTTAAAAAATTCCTAGCGTCTTGAAAAGTAATAGCCAACAAAAAATCGTAAAGCAGGATAGCGCTGACGTAAACACGACGCAATTTCCCGCTAAGTCTGAATCGCCGCCCATTTGTTGAGCCATTGCAAAAGATACTACTGCACACGGCGTACCAAAAATTGCTATTAACGTCACAAAGTCAATTCCGCGAAATCCTAAAAAAATTGCCGTCATCAAAATTAAACTCGGTACTAAAATCAATCTGCCAAGAATACACACTGCCAACTGCAACCTATGTTCGTGAGTACTGCCGAATTTAAATGACGCGCCCAAAATTATCAACGCAACTGGTGTCGTCGCCGCTGAAATTTGCCCAATCGGCTTTAAAATTGGTGCTGGTACGTGTACGCCCAAAATTAAAAGCAATGCGCCGACTATAGCGCCAATTATCATTGGATTTTTAAAAACACCTTTCAAAATCGGTAGGAGTTCAAATTTTCCGCCACGAAATGTTTCTAAATCAAACACCGCTAAAATATTATACATTGGCACTATAACGGCAATCATCATCGTAGTTACTGCAATATTTTCATCGCCAAAAATATTTGCAACAATCGGCACGCCCATTAAAACAAAATTACTGCGGAAAATCGCTTGAACTATCACGCCGCGTCGTCTATTATCTGGCTCAATTTTCGGCACAATTAACATTAACAGCGTGAAAATTGCTAGTACGCCACACGCAGCAAATATCATCAGCTTAGGGCGAAACGTCGACGCTAAATCAGTCGTGTAAATGCTGTGAAACATCATACAACAGAAAAAAACGCGAAA
>CAMJAZ010000013.1 GCA_946403735.1 uncultured Selenomonadales bacterium | reverse complement strand
CAACCATACTTGAGCCGCGCCCAGAGTAGACTAGATGATAAAAGCAGACGCGATTAATTTTTTCCGCCTCAATGAAGTCAAAAATTTTATCCAGCTCCATGAAATTGTGACGGTTAATCGTAAATCGCAAGCCGACACGTTGACCTACGGCGACACAATTTTCAATGCCAGCCATTGCCCGCTTGAAAGCTCCGTCGACGCCGCGAAATTTATCATTGACTTCTGCAATTCCGTCAAGCGAAATTCCAACGTAGCCAACGCCGATATTTTTAATACGTTCGGCAACTGCGCGGGTTATCAAAGTTCCATTCGTCGAAAGAGTTGGGCGAACATTTTTAGCCGCCGCGTATTCAGCAAGCGTAAAAAAATCTTGACGCATTAACGGTTCACCGCCTGAAAAAAGTAGCACGGGAACTTTAAATTCCGCTAAATCGTCAATAAATTTTTTAGCTTCGTCAGTCGTCAATTCGTCACGATAAATTTTCGCGTCAGAGTTCATATAACAATGGCGACATTTTAAGTTGCAAGTGCGCGTTGAATTCCACACGACAACAGGTCCGATACCTTCAGCCGCGCCGCTTTTCATACGGTGAGAATTTTTTGTGTAGCGCAAACTATCGCCAAAATAATTTTTAGCAAATAATAATTTTGTAACACTAATCATATTTCAAATTCGTTTTATTGTAGTCGTCAATAATTGTCTGCACGATTCTTTCAGCTGCTCCGCTGTGCATCTTGTAAAGTTCTTCAATAATCTGTCGGCGTTTATCTTTCAAAGGATCTTCGCCAGATAAAAGCATTGCCAGATATTTTTCAACTTCTTCCCAGCTATCCGCCATATAGATGCCAGATTCTTGCATCTTTAAGATACCATACAATTTACAATCGTGAATACAGTAAATAATTGGATTGCCTGTAATGAAATAAAGCCCCATAATTGACGTAATATCAGCTATCATTATGTCGGACTTTTTGAAAGTGGAAACTAAACTTTCATATTTATCTAAACAACCGTCTAAGAAAATATTATTTTTTTTTAACGTTTCTTTATAAATCTCCACATCCTGTTCTGTCATTCTTTTATCTATAACCATTTGTGAAAAAAGTTGTGGATGAGGACGAACGTTCAACGCCAAATCAGGATATTTTTTTCTTAGAAAAGTAAACTTGTCTTTGTACTCTATGAAATGACTGCCGCCCATAACTGAACCATATTTAAAACGCGGTGCCCATAAAACAGATTTTCTTTTTTTTGTCAAGTTTGATTCAAATTCTAGCTCGAAATGTTTAGCAAAATCTTCCATTTCGGGACTTCCTAGACATATACATTTTTGATCCGAATTATCAAATTCTGTTTTATATGTGGCATTAAATGTGATAGCAAAATCTTTGTGATCGGCGAAGAAAAAATTCAAAGTGTTAAAAAAACCCGCATTATTTAAAGTAAATCCTACGAACTCTTCTTGCTCAGTTATGCCATAAGGTACGTAACAAGTTTTTGCAAATTGATTTACTAACTGGCATTGAACATTAGGGGACACATCTAATAAATACGGACGACCATAAAATACATAGTCCAAATCTAAATTTTCAATATCCAAAAAGCCTTCTTCAGACCAAACTTTTGTAATAGTTACATTTTTATCGTTGCCATAATTTTGGAGAACTTTTTCCTGAATTTGTAGATAATGTGAATATGTTGGGGCTTTTGGATTAAAAGGTTTTTCGCGAAAATGAGGCGTAATAAGAATAACGACTTCCACCCCCTCCCGTTTGAGCATAGCTTGATAAACTGGTTCAAGTTTATCAAGATTCACGCCTTGACAAATAAAGCCGACACGTATTTTATTAGCCTTTAATTTTTCGACAAGCGGATTAATTTTAGCTGTGATTCTTTTAGCGCCGATTGTATTTAAAGCATCGACGCGGCAAAATTCCCTGCCGTCCTGTAAATTCCAGTTGTAACAATCTATGAAATTGAACTGCACAACTTTTTTTGCGTTATGAATGATAAGGTTAAATTCATCAGAAATATATTGCGGGAAAAGATATTTATAAAAAGAGTGGACAGGAAATTTAACAACAATCGGCGTTACGTTATGCGCTTTGCAAAGTTTTAAGCACTCCACAAAAATTTTTTCATTTTCCTGCACGTTATCTTCATATTTTTCAGCGCCCCATTGTCTAGCTTCAGCTCTTACGGCGAAAAAATCTTGTTGCATAAGTGGACGATTATTTTTCTGTTTCACAGTGAATGGGTCAGCAAAATTTATTTTGGGAATTTGATTCTTTTTGCTAAATTCACCTTTCACAAAGTCATAAGCTTTTAAAAATTTATCGTTGAAAAGCGCCGTCAACTTTTCATAATCGAGCGGCAGATTGTGTACGTTTTTTAAAAATGAATAGTACGCAAGAATTTCCCACTTGTCAGCCGACGTAGATAAATCGTAACGAAAACTGTATGGTGAAAGCCCAATCAGCGCGTACTTAATTTTATTTTTCGGAAGTGAAAGTACTTTTTTCAACCATTGATATGAAAGCCAAATATCCTGATTAGTGAGTGAAAGATTTACAGTTTTTACAGGAAAATCTTCAGTGTTAAATCCCATGAGCGCGGCAAAATTGCCAACAGCCACCATTTCAAAATCAGCGATTGATTTTTCTAAACCGAGCATTAAGATAGATTGATGAATGTGATCTTCAGCAATAATTCCGTCGACGTAAATTAATTTAGCAGGGTCAATCTTTGAAGAAAAAATTCTTCCTGCCATTTCATTTTGAGCCACAAAAAAATAATCCCAGTTAAAATTGCCGATAACTTCATTCAAGCGCTTATAAGGCAAAACTGGATAGCGTCTGCCATTCAGTTCAATTAAACTTTCCTGTTCAACATTTTCAATCAATAAAACTGCTTCAACAGATTCGTTGAGGAAGTACAATAATTTTTGCGCGGAATTTGAATTGTTCAAAGCGATAACAACGCGCATTAACATTCCCTCCTAAAAATTTCATCAGCTATCAAGCATTCTCAGCAGAAGACGCCGTGTAATATTGATCTGTATGTAAATATTCATCTTTGATGACTTGTCCGTCTTTATAATAAGTCCTGTACAATGACGCGCCTTCACTTTCAAGAGCAATCGTCGCGCCATTTAAATCTGCCCGCGTACCCAAAATGGAAACTGTCAACGTTGAGCCAGACGCATAAGTTTTAATGTAAACTGTATGCGGTAAATCGTTACGGAATTTAAAATCAATTTGCCCGTCAGCAACCGTCGCGTCCCTGCCGTAGCCGATATATGAAGATTGGAAAAAATGCGGCGTCCTTTCAGTAGGAGTAAGTCCCGCCAGTAAAATGGCATTGTACAAAGTGGAACTAACTTGACAGACTCCACCGCCGTAGTCAATATCGGGCTTGCCGTTGATTATGACGCCAGCAGGTTTATATCCCGCGTCCCAAGTACGTGGACCGACCGTCGTATTGAATGAAAATTCCCAGCCTGTCTTCAAAATTTTATCGTTAATGGCATTTGCGGCTATCCAGATATTATCGCCGCGATCGCCAGGATAATAATATGTACTGTATTCGCCCAAGATTGTGTCGATGTTTGCAATATCTTCTGTCTTAATGAACGGTTCAACGTCGTCAAGTTCAAGTGCAATAGCTTGCTTAGGAATGGTTAAATTTGTCAACGGCTCTTTCAACGACGCGGCTAATTTTTCAGTATCAAGTTTTTTTCCGATAACGCCAGCGATTGGTTCAATCATACCGTTGGAGTGCAAGTTGCAGTAAGCGTTGACAGGTTGAACGTTGACCTGCGTGGCAATTTCATTAATTTTTTGATTAAGTAAATCTTCGTCATACACGGCGGCAAGTTTTACGTCACGACCTCTTGACAAACATAAAAATTGTTCGCCGAGATTTCCTAAAAGACTGCCGCCACGTCCATAACTTTCAGCCTCCGCAACAGCTTTATCAATTTGCGGCGTCAAGCCAATTTCTTCGGGTTGAATTTGAAATTCAGTTCCGCCATAGCTGAAAGTAAGCGGAATAGATTTCTGCGCGGCAGTTTGTTCAAAAAATTTTTTAGCTTGAATTTCATTCATACCGCTGATGTCTTTGCCGTCAACTTCAACGCCAGAAACAATTTTGTCGCCTTCAGCTACAGAATTTGAAACCGCTAGAGATATTCCGCCGATTAGTACCGCCGCCGCAGTCATTATCGGTACGCCTTTTGCCGATAACAGCGCTTTAAAATTCCAACCCTCCATATTTAGAATTTGCATCGATATGTAACTGCTCCTTTCGTGAAATTTTTATGATAATTATATCACAACTATTTATAACTTCAAATTATTTATCATTTTGAATTTTTTTTAGCTGACTTTCAAGTTGTGCTGAATGTTGAGTGAGTTGCTTTAAAAATAATTGTGAAAAATTAGATGAGGCGGAAAGATACGCAATTAAACTTCCATCTTCGCCAAAAATTTCAGTGAACTTTTCAATAAACATATCATAAAGTTGATACGGTTGAATACCAGAAATTTTTTCTGACACAAAATTAAAATGAACTCTTTCAAAAAAATTTAATACATCCCAACGATATTTAGGGTTCTGCCGGAAAAATTCATGCCGATTCAAAAATTTTTCAATGAAAGCAAGCCCTTGAATATTCGCGTCTAAAAAGAAATGTAGCCTTTCTTCTGTAGTCCTTTCAATCATCGTATTTGAAGTTGGATTGACTCTGTAAACGTAAAGTGGCTCGGGAATAACTAGAACTTTCTTAGCAAGTAAAAATACTTCTATCATCCAAGTAATATCTTGAGAAGTTCTTATTTTTGGAAAAACTATATCATTCTCCATTAATAAATCTCGACTTACTAATTTTTGCCAAGCTATCCAGCCAATTTTCACCGCGCAAATTCGTCTAACTCTTTCTGCAAGATCATTACTTTCAAAGGTAGGTTTATTTACGAATGGTGGTTGATGCCAGCCCTGTATGTCAACATCTTCACGGCTTGGAGTTGGTTTATTAGAATTTCTAGAAAATCTAAATCCAAAATCCATTGAAATTAAATCAGCGCCAGAATCTTTTGCGTATCGATAAAGAGTTTCCAAAGCGTTGTTTACAATCAAATCATCGCTATCCATAAGAAATAAATATTTGCCATGCGAAAGATTGACGCCTTTATTTGTTGGCACTGCAGGACCGCTATTAACTTCCGAATGATAAAGTTTTAATCGTCCGCCAAATTTCGGAATAAAACTTTCTACAACATCACAGCTTTTATCAGTGGAGCAATCGTCAACCACAATGACTTCAAAATTTTGAAACGTTTGATTTAAAATGCTAGTCAAGCACGCGCCAATATATTTTTCCGTGTTATAAAGCGGAATGACGATTGAAATAGCTGGATACGCGGCGGGGGGTTGAGAAACGATATTATTTGCCAATTAAAAAACTCCTTTCAGTTTTCAAAGTCAATGGATTTTAAAATTTCGCTTGGATGATGAATGATAACTTTAGCGCCAGCGTCAACAAGTTCACTTTCAGGACGAAATCCCCACGTCACGCCGATAGGAAAAAATCCTGCGTTAATTGCCGTCTGTACGTCAACGGCAGTATCGCCAAAGTAGGCAACTTCATCGAGCTTGACGTTAAACTTTTTTGCAATGGCAAGCGCATTTGTCGGGTCAGGCTTTTTCGGCTTTCCGCGTTCATCACCAATAACAGCGTCAAATTTTATTGGCGCTAAAATTTTTTCCGCAATTTCAACGGCGGCGAAATGTTGTTTATTAGTACAAATGCCGAGCGGAATTTTTTTTGCGTTGAGTTCGGCAAGAAAATCAATAATGCCGTCGTAAGGCTTAGTTTTATTCAGCAGTCGGCGTTTGTAGCAACCGTCGTAGTAATTCAGCGCGTCGATTAAAAATTTTTCATCAGTCGCCTTGTCGCCTAAAAGAATTGTACGTTCCATTAACTTCATTGCGCCGTTACCAACAGCTAAACGTATTTCGTCAACAGTTTTCGTCGGCAAGTGAAAATGTTCCAACATTTCATTAACGCTGTCGGCAAGGTCTTCAAGCGTGTTGACCAGCGTACCGTCCATATCAAAAATTGCGGCGCGAAAAATCATCTTCACCACTCCTTTGTTAAAATATAGTTTTATAGGTTTCTACAGCTACACAACATTATTTTTTATAAGCCTGCATATTGTATGCAATGTATGTCAAAAAGTATTAAGTTTGACATTTAACGTAACGGATTTTTTAAAAAGTTTGTCATAAAATATAACTACATCTTAAAAAATTTGCCCTCCGATTTGGAGGGCTTATTAATTCAATACTTTTATCAAGATTTTTTGTCATAAAAATCATTTTTGCGACCATTGCCCTGTATTTTGATTGACGGTATAAACCGCATCGCCAAGTTTATAACCAATGCCAGAATTGCCTTCAACTTTCAAACTGCCGCCGTCGATAAATTGAAGGTTGGCTTCACTTGTATTAACGTCAACGCCGCTAATTTGATCGAGCGAAACTTCAAGCAGGTTGACAATGTCATTTGAGCCAGCATTTCTGATAACGTCGTTTCCGCTACCAATCGCGTAGAAAAATTCGTCGTAACCTTCACAGCCAGTTAAAATGTCTGAACCGCCATTGCCGCCCCATAAACTTGAGCCAGCATTGCCAGCGTAAATTTGATTATCGGCGTTATCACCGCCAATCAAAATTTCCGCCGCGTCAACTTTTACTGAATTGGGGTTAATATCTGATTCACTTTTTTTCTGCCGTCAATAATGCCGCCGCTTGATGCAACGTAGGAGTAAGCAACAATTTTTCCATCATCGCCGCTATAGCCAATAAGTTTATCGCGCGAATCTTTAATTTCAAGTTGACTGGAACTAGAATTTACATAAAAACTGTAGCCGTTGAGACCAATTCCTTGATAGTCACTCAAAAGTTTAACTACCGCGCCGTAATTGTAATTATTGATAATCCTATCGCCGCCATAATAAGTATAGGTGTTAGTAGTATTGTTGATATTTATGACGTTGATATTTGTGATATTGATAGTTGTGTTACCGCCACTAGACGAGCTCTTAGGAATTTCATCGCCTTCACCGACTAGTTGAAGTCCCCCTTCAATCACGATATAAATTTTTCCGCCAATACTTAAAACAGTTCCAACAGGAATAACTCCCTTTGCAGTTGAAGAGCTGTTGTTAGTGCTGCCACCGCTTGAAGTGTTTGTAACAGTGCTGTTGCCATTATTTGTAGCAGGAGTGGCATAATTATTTATCATCATGTAGTTATTGTTTTCAGCCGAAAAGCTAGTGTTGTAGACTGTGTCTGCAAAACTGATGTTATTATAGTTTTGTCGTTGGTGTAACATCTGAAGTCGTTGTAATTGAATTATCTTATAGAACTTCTTCGCTGGTATCTTCGCCGATAAGTTCTAAGCCATATTCAGTTTTTAAATAAAAATTACCATCCACTAAGACAACGGAACCTAGTTCAGCGTCTGCATAATCGTTTGTTAAATCGGCGGATTCTGCCATAAATTTAACGGCGCTTGAATCATGAATAACGTCCATAAAAATCCCCTTTCATAAATCTTTGTAAAAACTTTATATAGGCTATTATAAAGTATTTTTTATTTGGGTCAACAAAAATTTTAATATGCTTTAAAAGTTGACGCTACCCTTAAAGATAAAATTGGGTTGATTTTTAAGTGTTGATATTTTAGAATAACTAAAAAATTATTTATCTAAAAGTATGTAGTATTTTATAAGAAAGACGGGTTGAAAATTTTTCAGCCCATTCAAAAAGGAGACGTCATTTTAATGTCAACAGAAACTTTAGAATTTCAAGCCGAGACTAAAAGAATGCTTGACTTAGTCGTTAATTCCATTTACACCAACAAAGAAATTTTTCTGCGCGAACTCATTTCAAATGCATCTGACGCGCTCGACAAACTTCATTTTGAATCGCTCACCAATCAAGATATTTTAGAAGGCAATGACGACTATGAAATTTTCGTCGTACCCGACAGCGACACTAAAACTGTTACAATTTCTGATACTGGAATTGGTATGACGCGCGACGAAGTCATTTCAAATATAGGCACGATTGCTAAATCTGGTACACGCGCTTTTCTTGATAAAATTCGTGAAAGTAGCGACAATCTCAACGAAGAACTTATTGGACAATTCGGCGTAGGATTTTATTCCGCGTTTATCGTTGCTGAAAAAGTTGAACTTATGACGCGTAAAGCTGGCGAAACTGCCGCTGTTAAGTGGACTAGTGAAGGCGCTGGCGAATATACGCTGGAGGACTTCGACAAAGATTCACGCGGTACGACGATTGTTTTGTACCTTAAGCCCGAATTTTGCGGCGGTGAAGAGTTCGACTTCACTAACCACTACACCATTGAAACGCTGATTAAAAAGTATTCTGATTACATTCGCTACCCTATCAAGATGAACTTTGAGACGAAGGATAAAGACGATAACCCTGTCATTGAAGTTAAAACTGTTAATTCCATGCAACCGTTGTGGACGCGCAATAAATCTGATATTAGCGACGAAGAATACGAAGAATTTTTCCGCCACCAATTTCATGAATGGGAAAAGCCTATGGAATTTTTCCACACGAAGGCTGAAGGTACTATCGAATATACAGCATTACTTTGCATTCCTAAACATGCGCCGTCAAATTTATTTTTCGCGGACTATGAACCTGGCTTGCAACTTTATTCGCGCCACGTCTTCGTTATGGACAAGTGCAAAGATTTTCTCCCTGACCATTTCCGTTTCGTGAAAGGTTTAGTTGATTCTCCTGATTTGCCGCTTAACGTTTCACGTGAAATTTTGCAACAGAGTCGTGACGTTAAAAAAATTGGGCGCTCACTTGAAAAAAATATTCTCAAGCAACTTTCCAAGCTTTTGAAAAATGAACGTGAACGCTACGAAGAATTTTGGGCGCAGTTCGGCAAGTCTTTGAAAATCGGCGTTTACAATAATTCCTACGACGACAAAGTTAAAGACGACTTGAAAGACCTTTTACTTTTCACCACGTCGAAAGATTTAAAATTGTCGACACTTGCTGAATACGTTGAACGTATGCCCGAAACTCAAAAGAAAATTTACTGCGCGACTGGTAAAGATGCGGCGTCAATCGCTAAACTTCCACAGCTTGAAATTTTGCGCGAACGCGGAATTGAAGTAATTTACCTTATCGATCCTGTTGACGAATTTGCAATTAACGCGCTTGTCAACTACGACGGTAAGGAAATTCAATCCGTCAACCGTGAAGATTTTGAAATTGATGATGAAAACGCTGAAAAGAAAAAAGCTGAACTTGATGAACTGTCCCGCTCCTACGAAGAACTTTTAATGGACGTGAAAGCGGCGATTGGTGAAAGCGTTAATGAAGTTCGTTTAACTTCGCGGCTTAAATCTGGCGCTGTATGTTTAGTGACTGGTGCTAATGGACCTTCGCTGAATATGGAGCAAACTTTTGCACCGATGAATAATCCTTTCTTCAAGGCGCATAAAATTTTGGAACTCAATCCTAATCACGAACTTTTCAAAAAGTTAAGCGGCATTCACGCGCTGGATAAAAAATCTGATGACTTCAAAGACTTCTGCAAATTGCTGTACGCGCAGGCGCTGTTGATTGAAGGAATTTTGCCTGACAATCCAGTTGACTTGGCGAATAAAATTGCAGATTTAATGGCTAAATAATGAGCCGATATAAATTAAATACAAAAATTTTCAATGTCACACTCACCGCCGTGACATTTATTTTTGCAAGTCCTGTATTTGCCGATTCAGTAATAAGCGACGAAGATTTAGCGAAAATTAATAGTTGGGGAAGTAACCGTCCGAGCGACGAACTTTACCTTCAATATAAATCTGTTTTCGACAATCCAATTTATTACAATCAGACAACAGGCGCAGTTAATTGGCCTGCTAATGACGGGTTTGCTGAAATACCCTACACTGAAAATTTAGGCGTTGGCACGTGGATTGACAGATTTGGTAGCGATTACGGCTATTATGTTTCACCTGCTGGTACATCCTACACAATGCGTTCCTGCGCACCTGGAACTGAAAATAGAGCGTACAACATTTTCGTAGTGAAAAAATCTATCGACGTACAATCAGGTCTTATCGCGTCGTGGTTTGATGAGGAAGGCGGCGGCTATCAATATTTATTGCCAACTTCGGTAATGAATTTGATTAATTCTGGCAACATTCGGCGCGTTGAACAATGGGAATTTGCAAGCGAAGATCACGCGCAACCAGCTATCATATCTCAACAGCATTCAATGACGGGAAGGATACTTGCCGAACATTTTCAAGACACGCAAGATAATGACGTTTGGGTAAAATTTTCAAGACGTGTAGGATATCTTGGAAACGGCGGCGATTATCATTCCAATCTGATTTATTGCGGCTATGATAGAGCGCGAAATAAAAATTGGCGTGACGGTTTATTTATAACTTATGGGACGACAAAATATTCTTCAAATACGGCGTCCGCGCAGATTGACGACACGCGATTTGGTTTATATACGAATTATAAAAAAGATAGGGATAACGCTTTCATTTATTTAGATTATGGGCGGCAGAAAAATTCTTTTAATCGTCAGGTTGATGAAATTTATTTGGATTCCAATGCAAACTATAACAGTCACATTATCGAATTTGGCGGCGAATATAAACGCAATTTACACGATGAAAATAAAACGTGGCAAGTTAGCCCCTACGTCGATTTAACAGCGTCTTATCTCAAACAATCAACGTATACTGAAAATATCACGGAGCTTTTGAGTCAAAATGTTGATATGAAAAATAATTTCTACGCCGCGATTAGTCCAGGAATTGAATTTCACCGCAATATTGGCAACGGAAATTTGACAGTTCGTTTAGGTTGCGAGTATGCTTTCACAGGAACAAATTTGAAGGCGAAATTTCAATATGCCCATTACGATCGCTCAATTCACAATTTGAAAACTAAGTCGGATAAATTGCATTGGACGGTTGGAATTAACGGCAACTTGGATATTTCGCGTGATTGGCAGTTGGATTTAAATGCGGCTTATCAACGTGGAGCGCATGAGGATGAATTGTCAGCCGCCGCACAACTTAAATATATTTGGTAAATTATGGAAAATCTAAAAAATATTTTAATCGTTAAGCTTAGCGCGATTGGCGATGTAATTCACGCCTTGCCCGTAAGTTACGCGATAAAGGAAACTTTCCCCGACGCTAAAGTAACTTGGGTCGTTGAACCGCCAGCTTACGAACTTTTGAAAATGAATACTTGTGTTGACAGAATAATTTTGTTCCGCAAAAAAGATTTCCGTACGCTGAAAGGATTTACAAAACTTTTTCTGCCATTTCGCCGCGAACTTCAACGCGAAAGTTACGACGCAGTTTTAGATTTGCAAGGGCTGTTTAAATCGGCGGCTATAGCTTTCTTTGCAAAGTCCAACATTAAGCTGGGAATTTGCAATATGCGCGAACTTAGCGACAAAATTTCAAAGCCCGTAATTGGTGAACATTCTGCAGGGCATATTGTCGAGCGATACTTGGACACTGCGCGGGCTATCGGTTGCAAGGTGGACAAAGTTATTTTCCCGCTGGAAATTCCGCCTGTCGAAATTAAACGGGCTAATGTGATAACTGATCACGCTGGCTTGAAGGCTGGCAATGAATACGCAGTGTTTGCAATTGGCGCGAATTGGGCAAATAAACGTTGGAGCGCGACAAAATTTGCTAACGTTGCTGATTGGCTGTACAACTTGGACATTGTACCAGTGATTGTCGGTAACGGCGCGGTCGACGTACAAATTGCGGCGGAGATTGAAGAGCTTATGGACAT
>CAMJAZ010000012.1 GCA_946403735.1 uncultured Selenomonadales bacterium | reverse complement strand
GCAGTAACAAACTTACAATTACTGGCACAAAGAACAGCTTGTCAAATACGAATGATAAAGCGACTGTAAATATTGGTAGCGGCTTAAGTGTTGAAGGTACAGGAACGCTTAATGTTTCGGCAAGCGGTAAAGGCGCGGCGATTGGTACTGACTACGGCGAAAGTGATAACACTGGAACCTTGACTATTGGCGGCGGCACGATAACTGCCACGTCAACTGACGGCGCGGCGCTCGGCTCTGGTGCTGAAGGTTCAATCGACACGTTGACAATCACAAATAGTGCAGTTGTTAAAGCTAGTGCAACGAACAGCGGCGCGGCTATCGGCTCTGGACTTTCTGGTAGCGTTTCAAGCATTGCTATTAACGGTCAAGCTAACGTTACGGCGTCTTCATATCAAGGCGCGGCTATTGGTTCTGGCGTTTCAGCTAGCGCAGGTACAATTACTATTAACAGTCAAGCTAACGTTACGGCAACGGCTGGGCGTTATGCATCGGCTATCGGTGCAGGTTACGCGCCTAACGGTACAAGTTCCGTCGGTGATATTACAATCGGCGGCGACGCGCAGGTTACAGCTAAATCCAGCGCAAACGGCGTTTCACTCGGTAAAGGTTACGCGGCAAGCGCGGCAACTTCAACCGAAGGCTTAATTAAACTTGGCTCGAATACGTCAACAACAACTGTTGCAAGCGTCGTTACACTTACGAATAGTGACACGACACGTAGCATAAAGATTGACGGCACTGACTACGAAGGCGCGGCAACGTTATCTTTTAAAGACGGCGTGTGGACAAGTCAAGAACGTACAACAAGCATTACGATTAACAGCGGCGGCGATTATGTCATTGCGCCTGACTTCGGCGGTACGGTTTACATTGCCACGACTGACACTGTTACACTTGATTGCACTAAATCTGACGACTTGACAGGAATTAAAATCTGCGCGGCTGATGATACGGAAAATATTGACCTCGTCATAAATAGTTTGACTGCTACGTCAACAGCTGGAAATATAATTGCGCTTGGTAGCGGTTCAAGTAACAAATTAACTTTCATCGGTGAAAATAATCTTACTACGACGAATGAAACGGCGGCGGCTATCAACGTAGGCGGCGGCGTAGTCATTGACGCTGGCGACGATTCAACTGACACAAGCTTAACTGTAACTACAAGCGGTTCAACTACGAAGGGCGCGGCTATCGGTACTGATTCTGGCGACACGTCTACAACTGCGACGAATGCAACAATTACGATTAACGGCGGCAATATTAAAGCTACGGCGGCACAAGGCGCGGCTATTGGTTCTGGTTATGGCGCTTACGTCGGCGACATTACCATAAGTGAAGGCGACTTAACAGTAGCGTCAACTTACGGCTCGGCTATCGGTTCAGGATACACCAACTCTAAGGCGGGAAAAATTACTGTAAACGGTACGGTTGACGGCGACGGCAATTACAGCGTGAAGATTGACGCTACAAGTTCATCTGGCGCGGCTATTGGTTCTGGTGACGCTAACTCCTCCGTCGGAAATATTTCTATCACTGGTGCAGACGTTAAAGCCTCGTCGAATGAAGGCGCTGGCATTGGTTCTGGTCAAGGCGCAGAAGCTTTGAACATTGACATTGACGGTTCAAAAGTTACTGCTAATTCAACTAACAAAGGCTCGGCTATCGGCTCTGGCTACAATAAATCTTCCGTCGGTTCAATCACGATTAACGATACAACGCTTGACGCTAAAAGTACGTCGGGCGGTGCGATCGGTTCTGGCGACACGTCATCAGCAAGCGACGTTTCAATAACTGGCGCGTCCATCATTACGGCAACTTCATCTGGCGAAGGCGCGGCGATTGGTTCAGGTAACAGCGGCAGTGTAGGAAGTATTTCATTAGCTGGAACATCTGACATTACGGCGCTTGCAACTTTAGCGTCGAACGCCACGAATACAAACGGCGCGGCGGCTATCGGTTCAGGTAATAGCGGTAGTGCAGGAAATATCACGATTGAAAATTCCGCGAAGGTTACAGCGACTGCAACTGCTAACGGCGCGGGTATTGGTGCAGGCGTAACAGGTAGCGTCGGCAACATTACAATCACGAACACGGCGGACGTTACAGCAACTTCCAACGGTGAAGGTGCAAGCGGCGGTATTGGCTCGGCAGTGAATGCTACTAAATTGGGAACAATCGACGTTTCAAGCGACGCTACGGTTGTTGCAACTTCTACTTACGGTCTCGGCATTGCTACGGCTTACGGTACAAGTAACGCGACGCTTTCACTTAGCGGTTACGATTTAACGCCAGCAACTTCAAAAGTCACGATAAATAATGGTACAGAATACGACGCAGTAACCGTTTATAATCCAACGTCGAAGTCTTCAAAATCTTTCGCAGGTGACAAGCTTGTCTTTGTGGACGGCGTCTTTGATAGCGAACAAAGCGAAAATTGGAGCTTGTCGGTAATAAGCGGCGGCACGTTGGAACTTGACGCAAACTTCACAGGCACTATTACAATCAACACTGAAGAGGCTGTCACAATTTACGGCGGCACGACAAATGGTAAATCGCGCGAATACTCCAACATAAATATTATTTCCAACGTCGAAAATGCTAACCTTACACTGCGCAACTTAGTCATTACTAACGACGCTACTAATAAAGAGTCAATCGTACAATTTGGCACGGGCGATTCAAATATCCTCAAGCTTAATGGTACAAGCACGCTGATAACGAAAAATCAAGACGTTGCAACAATTAACATTGGCGGCGGCTTATCCTTGCAAGGTTCTGGCGGTACGCTTGAAGTTACATCTGGTACAAATGGCGCGGCGATTGGTACTGACGCGGCAGAAGAATCAACTTCGGCATTGGAAATTACTGGCGGCACGATTAACGCTACGGCTGGAACAAATGGCGCGGCGTTAGGTTCTGGCGCTAATGGTACGATTGGCGAAGTTACAATTTCTGACGGCACAATCACAGCTACTGGTACTAATGGCGCTGGTATTGGTAGCGGCTACGACAGCAAATCTGGTAAAGTCACAATCAGTAAAGGTACGATTAACGCATCAAGTACGGCTGGCGCTGGTATCGGTAGCGGCTACGGCAACGGCTCTGGCTTTAACGGGCAGACTGAATCCATTGAGATAAGCGGCGGTACAATCACTGCTAACGGCGGCAATGACGGCGCGGCAATCGGTTCAGGACGTGGCGGTACTGTTGGCAATATTGACATTACAGGCGGCACGATAACTTCAGCAATCGGCGGTACAAATGGCGCTGGTATTGGTAGCGGCAATGGCGGTATAGCTGGCGACATTAACATTACAAATGCAACGATAACTGAAGCTACTGGCGGACGTTATGGCGCTGGTATTGGTTCTGGTAGCGGCGGTACAGTTGGAAACATTGTCATTGACACGAAAAACGTTGTTAATGCGGCAAGTGGTTCGACAAGTGGTGCAGACGGTGCAGGTATCGGCTCTGGCTACAATGGCACGGCTAGTGATATTACAATTACAAATGCGTCAACGTTGACGGCAACTTCAAGCGACGGCGCTGGCATTGGTGCTGGTAAGTACGGCGATGTTGGCAACATTAACATTGAGAACGGCAAGATAACTGCAACGTCAACTAATGGCGCTGGTATTGGTTCTGGCGTTTCAGCGTCGAATAATAATTCAAGCGTCGGAAATATCGTTATCAGCGGCACGGCAAACGTTTCTGCAACTTCCGCGCAGTACGGCTCTGGCGTTGGTGGCGGTAAAGCGGAAGGCGGTACTAACTACGTCGGAATTGTTCGCGTAACTGATGACGCTACTTTAACTGCAACTTCCAATGCTAACGGCGTCGGTGTTGGTACGGGCTACACTGCGTCTAGGGCAACTAGTACGATTGGCACTGTTGAACGTGAAGGAAACTTTAGGGGCAATCCCTCAACCGTTACAATTATAAATAGCGATGAAGATCGCGCCCGCGCAGGAGTTACCGTTAAAAGTAGCGATGTAACTGGGATTTATTCAGGTTTAAAATCTGTATTTTACGACGGCGTACAAGTTTTGCGTAGCGGTACAAGTGCTGATGACTTCATAGAAAATTCCGCGTCGAACATTACCCTTGACGGTATGGGCGGCAATGACACAATTATAAGTAGCGGTGCAAGCGTCACGGCTTACGGCGGCGCTGGCAGTGACCATATTGAAACTAAAGGAAGTCAAGTTATCGTTTATGGCGACGCAAGTTCAGACACTGCAACGGCTGACGGTAATGACTACATTATCAACAGCGCTGGCGACAGCGTCACGGTTTACGGCGGCGGTGGAGCTGATACTATTACCAACGCTGGAACTAAATCTATTCTTTACGGCGGCGACGGCGTAGACAGCATTGTCAATAGTGGCGCTACCGTAACTGTTTTTGCTGATGACGGCGCAGATCAAATTTACAATGACGCTAGCAACGTCACGATTAACGGCGGCAAAGGTAATGATAGCATTAACAATCACGGCGAAAATGTTAGAATCTTAGCTGATGATGACATTGACACAATCACTAATGACGGGTTACGCGCTTACATTAGCGGACTTGCAGGAAATGACGTTATAACTAATAAAGGCTCGTACTCAACCTTACTCGGCGGCGACGGTGCAGACAGAATTGTCAACAGTGCAACTAACGTCACGGTTTACGGCGAAATTGGCAACGATACTATAAGAAATGAAGTCGGCGCGGAAAATGTTGTAATTTACGGCGGCGCTGATAATGACAGCATTTATAATCTTGCGTCTAACGTCACGATTGACGGCGGCGACGGCGACGACACTATCAATATAGTTGACGATGCGGCAACAATCAGCGTCAATGCTGGCAACGGCGATAATAAATTCAATGTTCGCGGTGCTTATGTAACAATGGTCAGCGGTACTGGCAACGATAGCTATTCGACGGCTGGTCAAGGTCTTAAAATTTCGGCTGGCGCTGGTGCAGACAATCTCATCAACAGCGCTAGTACAGTTACTATTGACGCTGGCGCAGATGATGACCAAATCACTAACGATTCACTTGGACAATATGCGTACCTCGACGGCGGCGCAGGTAGTGATACTATTGTCAACCGCGCAGATTACGTCACAATCTTAGGTAACGGCGGCGAAGATAGCATTGCTAACAGAGGCTCGAACGTTACTATTGACGCTGGGCAGGAAAATGACGTTGTTTCAATCGGCGGTGAAGCTATCAACGTTACAGTCACTGGCGGACAGGGCAACGATACTTTCTACAGTAACGATAAAGGCAACGTCTTTGAATATAATAGCGGCGACGGCGACGATGTCTTTATGAATTTTAGCTCTGATGACACGTTGCACCTTACTAACGCTACAGTCACTAGCAGTACGGTTGATAATGGTGACGTTATAATTTACATTGGCGAAGGGCGCTTAACTTTCAAAGGTTATGACGGAAAAGAAATAACCGTCATGGATCAGAATGGCGAAGTTACAAGCGAAGTTTATGGACGCTTACTGCTTGAAGGTACGGCATACGCTGACAGCTTGACGAATACTCAACCGAACTTCAGCATTAAAGGTTACGCTGGCAACGATACTATTAATAATAAGGGCGTCAACACTACCATTGATGCTGGTGAAGGCAATGACACCATTTTAAACGGCGGCGACGAAGTAACGATACTCGGCGGTATTGGTAGCGATTACGTAGAAAATAGCGGCGTCAATGTCCATATTTATGGCAATGAAGCTTACGACTCCATTTTGAACAGTGGCGCTGGCGCGTACATTTCTGGCGACAATGGCAACGATTCTATTGACAACGGCGGCTCGGACACTACGATATTTGCAGGCGCTGGTAACGATACAATTAAAAATATTGCCGCGAACGTCACAATTTACGGCGAATCAGATTCTAACCTTATCAATAATACTGGTGATACGTCGGGACTTTACGGCGGAGATGGTAACGATACAATCGTTAATACAGGTAGTTCAGTAACAGTTGATGCTGGCGCGGGCGACGACAGAGTAAGTTTAGGCGGCGACGCTACAGGCGTTACTGTTAAAGCTGGCACTGGCGACGACGTTATTTACGGCGACAACGCTGGGCATATGTACGAATATGGTACTGGCGACGGCAACGATATTATTTACGGTTTCAACGCCAATGACACCTTCCACATTACCGCTGGCACTTTACGTAACAGTACGGTTATCGGTACGGATATTGTTTTCCACGTCGGCGATGACAATAAAGAAGGCAAAATCACACTGAAAGGTGCACGCGACCTTGATATTAATGTACTTGACGCTAAAGGTACGTTGACCAGTGAAAATTACAATCGCATTATTATTAACGGTACAAACGGCGCTGACACGATTAACAACAAGGAAGATCACGCCGTCATTAATGGGCTGGCAGGTAATGACTCAATCGTCAATAGCGGTTCACCGTCTACGATTAACGCTGGCGCTGGTAATGATACCGTTGTCAATAGCGGTTCAAGCGCTTTAATCTTTGGTGACGCTGGCGCAGATAGCATTTCCAATAGCGGCAGTCAAGTTACAATGGACGGCGGCTCTGGCAACGATACTTTGTACAGCACGGGCAACTACGTCACAATCACTGGCAGTATGGGCGACGATACCATTTACAGCACAGGGACTGACGTTTACGCGACGGGTGATGAAGGAAACGACGTTATTTCACTTGGTTCATCTGCGCGGGGAGTTACAAATACAACTGTTATAGGTGGTGACGGTAACGATACAATTTACAATGACGGCGCGGCTCACGTCTTTGAATATAACGCTGGCGACGGCGACGACGTCATTGTTGGCTACAATACCTACGACACTATAGCGATAACTGAAGGCGGCGTGACTAGTTCAAGCCTTGTCGGTGATAACGTTGTCTTGTACGTAAATCACGGCTCAATCACCTTCACGAATCAGAAGGATAAAGAAATTACAATCCTTGACAGTGACGGTTCAGTTACAAGCGCAGTTTATGGCAAGCGAATTTTAACTGGCACGGATGGAAATGACGTAATAACGAATGTTCAACCTAACTTTGAAATTGACGCGCTGGGAGGTAATGATAACATTACTAACAGGGGAAATAATACGACAATCTATGCTGGCAACGGCAACGACACTGTAACTAATGAAGGCGCAACAATTACGGTTGACGGCGGCGCAGGTAATGACTTAATTAAAAATCGCGGCTCACACGTGACAATTTACGGCGGCGACGGCGACGACCATATAAGCTTAGGTGCTGACGGCTATGACGTGACAGTTTTGGGCGGCACTGGCAACGATACAATCACGGGCGATAGTGCATCCCATACCTATCAATATGCTGACGGAGACGGAAACGATTTAATCACAAATTTCAATACAAGCGACATATTCCACGTTACAGAAGGCGTTATCGATACGGTTTACGCTGACATAAATAAAAATGTCATAATTCAAGTTGGCTCTGGAAATATCACGTTGGCAGGCGCGGCGAATAAGCAAATTAAATTAAAAAATCCTATCGGCGAAATTACACCGAACACTTACACTTATAGTTCTTCGTCGGATACAACGTCAAGCGGTAGTTCAAGTGGCAGTTCATCAAGTTCAAGCGGCAGTTCATCAAGCGGTAGTTCATCATCTTCAAGCGGTAGTTCATCAAGTTCAAGTGGTAGTTCATCAAGTAGTAGTGGTAGTTCAAGTTCAAGCGGCAGTTCATCAAGCGGTAGTTCATCAAGTTCAAGTAGCAGTCCGACAAGGAGTAGCGGCAGTTCGACAAGCACTACTACGACGCGCAATCCTTCAAGCAGTAGTAGTTCATCTTCAAGCAGTTCCAGTTCAAGCAGTTCATCAAGTTCAAGCTCAAGCAGTTCCAGTTCAAGTAGTTCAAGTACTACTGACTCGACCGTCACGACGCCAACTCCTACGCCGCTTGAAAGTAGCGGTAGTGATGAAAGTGGCAACGGCGGCACGTACACTTACACTGGCGGCTACAGAATTGTTTCTGACTACACCGAAGATAAAAGCGTCGGCTTAAACGTGCCAGTGACTGATGTTGAAGTTAGCGGCAATGACTTTGTCGTACTGACTGAAGACGGTTCATTGAAATTGACTGACGTTAGGGACAAAGTTGTTTCCTTCACGGACGCGGCAGGTAACTTGCTAGCATATAGTTATATGGCGAGTTCAGAAGGTACAGTCGACGGACGCGGAATTTCAGCCTTTGAAATAATCGTCGGCGCTAACAATGCGTCTAACTTGTTAATGGCGTCTGGCTCTGGTTCAAGTTTATATGGCGGCAAAGGTGACGGCGTCAACACATTGCAAGGCGGCGCTGGCGGCGATACTTTCACGTACACCAACGGTTCAGGCGTCATTACGAATGCGACGACTGGCGATAAAATAAACTTTGGCGCTGAATATCAAGGTTTTGAATTTTCCAATGATGATTTACTTTTGAAGTCTAGTGAAGGCGAAGTGCTTGTACAAAGTATTAGAAATCAAGTTATCGACGTGGCGGACGGTAAGGGTAATTTTGCTTGTCACGTTTTAATGGCGGGAACTGACGGCTTAGTTGACGGCACGAGCTTAAGCGGCTACGCGGTAATTTCTGGCGCTAATGATGCGTCGAATATAGTTTACGCGAGCAATGGCGGTTCAAGCTTGTACGGCGGCAACGGCGGCTTTGATACACTTGTCGGCGGTGACGGTGAAGATTGTTTCATGTTCGGACGTAATGCTGGAATTGACGTTATCAAGGGCGCTTTCTCAAACGATATGGTCAACTTCACTGACATAACCATTGATGAGATAACGGAAGTTGCTGTAACTGGTGGACAAACTAAATTTAGTTTCCTGTCTGGCGCTGAATTGAGAGTCGAAGGCAATAACGGCACTGGCTATCTTATTCAAGGCACAATGTACGATGTAGATTTAAGTACAAGTAGCTTGAATAAAAGAACAACTGATGAAAATTAAATTTTAAAAATTTTTTCTACTAATAAATAGACAATAAAAAAATGCCTTTGTAAATTTTAAAATTTATGAAGGCATTTTTTGTTCTCAAAATTTTTTATTTCTCTGACGGAAAATTTCATACATTAAAACTGCCGCCGCCGCTGATGCGTTTAGCGAATTAATTTTCCCAGTCATTGGAATTTTTATCAGCACGTCGCAATTTTCCCGCGTCAAACGGCGCATTCCCTTACCTTCATTGCCGATAACTAAAACAATTCCGCCAGTTAAATCTGCGTCATAAAAATTTTTTTCAGCGTCCATCGCACTGCCGACAATCGTTAAATTCATTTCGCGCAGTTTTTCCAACGTCTGCGCTACGTTGACGACCTGCGCAACTTTCACGTATTCGACAGCTCCTGCTGAAATTTTTGCAACCGTTGAATTTAATGAAACACTTCGACGCTTAGGAATTATTACGCCGTGAACTCCTGCCGCGTCTGCTGTACGTAAAATTGCGCCAAAATTTTGTGGATCTTCCAATTCGTCAAGCAAAATTATAAAAGGCGGTTGATTCTTCGATTCAGCAAGCGCTAAAATTTCTTCCAACGTCGAATAAGCTACAGGCGCGGCAATGGCTATAACTCCTTGATGACGACCGCTAAAAAGTTTGTCAAGTTTTGCGCTATTCGTGAACTCACAAAAAATTCCCGCCTCATTCGCTAAGGCGAGAATTTTTTTTATTGAGCCTTCACTGCCCTGCGCGATAAAAATTTTACTGATTGTACGTCCTGCCTTCAACGCCTCTGTTACAGCGTTTCGACCGACGATTAAATTTTCTTCCATATAATCACCGCGCAGATTATATCAGAAAAAATTTTTGCCGCAAATGTTTTTGTAAGTCAATGCAAATTATTTTTTATCTTTTTTACGCGATTCAAAATCTTCATCAAGCTCCTTGCGCCATTCGTCGTCAACAGGTGCAGACATTGGAACTGCTGCTGCAAATGCGCCCATAAAATGACTGACTGCCGCAAAACGCTTTTCCGTACCTCTGCTGTCATTGTGATAATTAACTGCGCGGCTAGCACGTATACCCATATGACTTGCAACGCTTATAGCGTCAATGTTCGCGCCCATAAAAATAAATTCCCAGCCTTTTTCCTGTTGTGCCTCGACAAGCTTTTTAATTTCTTTGTAAGAAAAGCGCGTACTGGAATTTTCTTCGCCGTCAGTCGTGATAACGAAAAGAGTTTTAGCAGGTCTATCTTCTTCGCGTGCGTACTTGTGAACGTTTTTAATGTGTTTAATCGCGTCACCAATCGCATCAAGCAGAGCCGTTGAACCGCGCGTTTCATAATCTTTATCCGTCATTGGCTGAATGTCGGCAAGTGGTACGCGGTCATGCAGTACAAACGATTCATGGTCAAAAAGTACCGTCGAAATTAAAACGTCGCCTTCAGACTTTTTCTGCTTTTCAATCATCGAATTGAAACCGCCGATAGTGTCCGCCTCAAGCCCAGTCATTGAACCGCTACGATCCAAGATAAAGACAACTTCCGTCAAATTTTTCATTTTGCATTCCTCCTAAAAGTTTTTACGTTTTGAATTATATTATAAACAATGTGCAAAAAAAGTTACATAACGAAAAAAATTTTCTGATAAAAATTGATTAAATTTTGATTAAAAATTTTTTTAGTGCAGATTTTTGTACATAAAATTTTGTATGATATAATGCGAAAGGAGGAAATTTTTCTAAGATAAGGTCACACGCATTTTACACGGGAGGATTTTATGAGCACCATTGAAAGAGGATTTATAATTTTGGCTATACTGATGAAAAAATCTAGCGTTAAACATCCACTTTCTTATAAAGATATTCAAAGGACGCTTTTAGACGAATACAATATCAAAGTAAATTATCGTACCGTCAAAAGCGCCGTCAATGAACTTAGCGTAATGCTCGGCATTGCTGAAGATGATAAAGGGCGCGTCTTTGTCACTAATTGAATAGAAAATTTTGTCGATAGTTCAAAAAAATAATGAGGTGCAATTATGGGTTCCATTGAAAGAAGTATCGCAATTTTATTTATTTTGCTCAAACATTATCGTCCTATGACTTATCAGGAAATTAAGCAGGAACTTTTCAGCGAATACGGCGAAGAAATAGACTGGCGAACTGTTAAAAGTCACGTCGATGCGCTGATAAAAATGTTGGATATTGTCCGCAGAGATATTGCTGGGCGCGTTTGCGTTAAGCCTGGACTTGGCGGAAAAAACATTCAATCCATTATAAAATTTTCCCTAGTAAAAGGTACTGAACAATTTAGAATTGCTGCATAAATTAAACTAAAAAACGAAATGGTGGTTGGAGATTCAAACGTCTTCAACCACTTTTTTTGAAAATTATTCTTCAGATAAAAAATTTTCTACCGCATTTGAAATTATTCTGCTTTCAAAACCTTTCGTCGCTAAATAATTCCAAAGTTTTGTTTTAAATTTATAATTTTCCTTTTCGTCGTCAAAATTTTGACGACGATATTTTTTTTCCAAAAGATTTATCGCTACTCTTAATTCGCGCTCATCAACGTCGTCAGGAATTAAATTTTTCACGAACGCCGAATCAAAACCTTTTTGAACTAATTTAATGCAAATTTGGCGAACGCTCAACTTTTCAGCTGAATACCAACTTTCAAATTGTCGCGTACAAAGTTCATCATCATCAAGATATTTATGTTGCTGAAGTTTAGCAATCGCCGCGTCGACTTCATCTTCATCAAATTTCCGCGCTAAAAGTTTTTGCCTCAACAAATTTGAACTTTGTTCACTTCGCGCTAAAAGTTCCGTCGCCTTCATCAATGCCGTTTTATTTTTTTCCACGTTCTACCCTCAACTAATAAATTTTAAATCATTGTAGTTGAAGTTTAATTTTTTGTCAAAAAATTTTAGCTGGAAAAGGACAGTAAAAAATATATGGTTAAGGACAAATGGAATTGAATATCGATCTATTATATAAAAATGTAGTTTTGACTGTGAATAAAATTTGAAATTTCCGCGCAGATTTTTAAATTGTCGTCGCAAATTGCAAATTTAA
>CAMJAZ010000011.1 GCA_946403735.1 uncultured Selenomonadales bacterium | reverse complement strand
GATTATGAGGCGTCGTATAAAGCTACTTTGAAAGAGCGGAAAAAATATAAAGAAAAATTTACCGCGCCAACTGCCCAAGTCCTCATGGTTGACGATAATTCAATGAATTTAATGGTTTTCAAAAATCTTTTGAAACAAACTAAAATGAAAATCGACACTGCGATTAATGGCGACGAAGGAATTATTTTGACGCAAGGCACGAAATACGACATAATATTTTTAGATCATATGATGCCCGATAAAGACGGCATTGAAACACTTCACGAATTACGCGCGCAAAATGAAAATCCAAATTGCCACACGATTACAATTTGTCTAACTGCCAATGCTATTTCTGGCGCTAAGGAAAAGTACATTGCGGCGGGATTTGATAACTATCTGACCAAGCCAATTAATCCCGATAAGCTTGAAGAAATGTTGCTGAAATATTTGCCGACGGAAAAAGTTGAAGGCAATTCGACTGATAAAGTTGCCGTGACAAGTTTAAATAAAAATCTTTCAGCAGAGTATCAATACTTAAATGTCGATATGGGCTTAAAATATAGTGACGGCATGGAAGATATGTTTAAAGAGATTGTAGAAATTTTTTGCGACCTCAAAGACGAAAACAAAGAAAAAATTCAAGCGGCGTTTGATAGCGGCGATTGGAAAAATTATACAGTTTTCGTACATTCGCTGAAGTCAACGTCATTGCAAATTGGCGGAGAAAAAATTAGTGAGCTGGCAAGACAGCTTGAAATGTCTGGAAAAATTTTAACAGATGATAAAGCGTCCGAATCAGACAAACTCAACGCTGAAAATTATATAAAGTCCCACCATGCCGAAGTTATGGAACTTTATGACAAACTTGTTGACGAATGCAAACGCTATCTCAATGAAGGAAATTAAAGGTGATTTATTTGAATAAAAAATTTTCTCCTACGGTTTATTCCCTACTGCCGATAATTTTAATTTTCGCTGTGATGTTCGCGCTAAATTATTTAATGCCGTTGCACCGTGACGATTACGATTATTCAATGATTTGGGGAACAACTAAACATGTCGAATCATTTTCAGACGTTATTGAATCGACGTACAATCATTATTTACTGCACGGCGGCAGATTGTTTACGGTATTTTGTTTAAACTTTTTCTTATGGCTTGGAAAATTTCCATTCGACGTAGCCAACGCAATTTTATTCACGGCGCTGGTAATTTTAATTTACTTTCACGCTCGCCGCGAAATAAAATTAGACGAACCGATAATCTTAGCAGTAACAGGGCTTTTGACGTGGCTGTCACTTCCACATTTCGGCGAAGTTGCAGTATGGAAAAGCGGCTCGACAGTTTATCTTTGGTCAGCAGTTCCTGCGCTTTTATTTTTGTTGCCGTACAATTTGGCATTGGCTGGAAAATTTAATCTGCGCGAAGATATTTTAGCGGCAGTCATAATGTTTTTACTAGGTTTAATCGCTGGATGTTCGGTAGAAAATTTAGGCGTGACGGTAACAATTTTGACGGCGGCAATTACTTTGTACCTGCGCAAAAAAAATCAGCCTAGCTTATGGTCAGCGGCAGGAAGTTTAGGCAGTTTAATAGGCGTGATAATTTTAATTGCGGCACCTGGAAATTACGTCCGCTACGACGTGCAGGGCGAAGGTAAGGGAATTTTAGCGCACATCGGCAACCAAATTGCTGGCAATGCTGAAATGATTTTGTACTTGCTCCCTGCCATTTTAATTTTCATCTGCGCGGTAAATATTTTGCGCGATAATAAGCCGCAGAAAATTTTTATTTCGTACCCTTTAATTGCCGTCACGATAATTTTTACTGTTTCGTACTTTAACGACAGTTTCATCACGTCGACAATCAATGACTTTTTCGTCAACAATATTTTCCCACACTTCAACACGTCAACAAAATTCATTGAACGCTTTGAAAATTTTATGTCGAAGTCCGAAGAGATGATAATTTATTGGCTGATAATTTTCTTGATTTACTTGCCGCTACGTCGTGCATTGGGCGTAAAAGGTTTTGGCATTCGTGACGCGCTACAAAAATTTTCAGCGGTACGGTACGCAGTAATTTTATTTGCGCTGGCACTTTTCAATAACTTTGTAATGATTGCCGCGCCGACGTTTCCAGCCCGTGCAACTTTCAGTTCGGTAGCAATGATTTTAGCAGGAGTTATCGCGGTGATACGTCTGCCGCTTGTACGTGAAAAATTTTCAGTGCCGCCAGTCGACAAAATTTTAAAATTGGGCGCAGTAGCTATAGGCAGTTTCACGATAATTGCCGCACTGTTCATCACGTACACTTTGCGGACGGAAAATGATTCAAGAATAGCGATTGTGGAGGACGCAGCCGCAAGGTACAAGCCAGTTGTAACTTTCCAGCCGATAACGTTAAAAAATCGCGCATTGCGTCACGTTTTCTTTGTGGATTTTGACAATGGCGTCACGCGGGACGGCGTAATAAAATTTTACGGCATAAGTAAAATTGAAGTGGAGAAAAATTAATGGAGACTTTTAAAGTTGAAGGCGTAATTTTAGCCACGTCAAATTTTGGCGACGCTAACCGAGTTGTGACGCTTTACACAAAAGAATTTGGCAAACTTGAAGTCAACGCCTACGGTTGCCGACGGAGTAGAAGTCCACTTGCTGGCGCTATTCAAATGTTCAATCTGATTCGCGCGGAAATTAATCACGGCGTGCAAGTTGATACAATTCGTGACGCTGATATTATAAATTTCTATCCAAATTTGACGGCGGACATTGAAAGATTAAGTTACGCCGCGATTTTCTTTGAAATTGTCGATAAGATGACGTTGCCAAAACTTTGTGAAGTTGAAATTTACAATTTGCTGGTGAAGTCGTTGCCCGTCCTCAATAAAAAAAATCCACAAATTGCAACGTTGATGGCGATTGCGCAATTTATGGAATTTACAGGCTTTCAACTGAACTTTGAAAATTGTGTACGTTGTGGGAAAAAAATTATTGGCGATGCGTCATTAAGTTTTGCAGACGGCGGCGCAGTTTGTGAAAGTTGCAGTCACGGCGCGATTAAAGGTTTTAATTATCCCGAAAGTTTAAGGCAGACTTTTGAAGAGTTGCTTAGCTTTGATTGGCTGACGGAAAATCAGCTGACATTCAACCTTAGACAAATTCACGTGGCAGAAAAAATTTTATTTCGCTACGTACAAACGCTTTTAAATCAAGAATTGAAGTCGATAAAATTTTTGAGCCAACTAGCAATTAATTAATCTTCGCTACTTTTCCATTTACTGAAAAAATTTGACAGATTACTTTTCGAAGACTTCAAAAAGGCGGGGCGAAGCGCGGCAGTTAAAGTATTTTCATCAAGACGCCGCGTTAAACGTCCATTATCAGCAATGGAAATTGTCCCAGTCGCTTCACTGACTATTAAAACTATAGCGTCACATTGTTCGGAAATGCCGATAGCTGCGCGGTGACGAGTTCCCAACTCTTTAGGCAAACCGCGTTTTTCAGTCAATGGAAGGTAACAACCAGCTGAAATTAATCTTTTGCCGCGAATAATTGCCGCGCCGTCGTGAAGTGGAGTATTTACAATAAAAACGTTCAAAAGAAATTCCGAAGTAATAAGCCCGTCAATTTTAATTCCAGTGTCACTTATATCGTTAAGCCCCATTTCGCGTTCAATGACAAGTAGCGCACCAGTTTTTGTACGTGAAAGTTCCTTAGCCGCTATGACAATTTCTTTAACGACGCCCATTGCCTCTTCTTCGTCAAGGGTGGCGCGATCCTCAAATAAAAATCTTCCTTCGCCAAGTCGTTCAAGCGTACGGCGCAATTCTGGCTGAAATACGATTGGCAGGACGACAAACGACCACGTCATAACTTTTTCAAAAAGCCATGATAATAAATGAAGATGAAGTATGTTGCACAAAAAATTTACCGTGAATAAAACTAAAATTCCTTTGACTAACGTTACTGCGCGGGTGCCTTCAAGCATTCTATAAAGTTTGTAAATTATAATTGCAACTAATATGACTTCCAGCACATCGGAAAAATTTACGGTAGAGATTAGCCCTTTCAATCTTTCGGGCCAGTATATATCAGACGCCATAAGCAACCCCCCTTTTAATAAAAATCGAAATTTCTGCCAAAAAGTTAAAAAAATTCATCGCCACAACGTGGGATGAATTAAAAAATTTCAATCAAAAATTTTACCTCTCAAATTTGAATCTTTGGACAGAATCAAAAATTATTTACTACTACGCCGTTGCTCTATAACTCCTTGATACATTCTGCGACGAACAGCAGGTTTTTCTTTTAATGCTTCATTGAAATCGTTATCCAAACCTTTAACTTCACGCGGCTGTGAATCTTCCCGCGCAGGTGTCGTGACAATATTTGCCGACGCGCTTTGTTGAGCTTTTTTCTGCAGTTCAGCTGCACAAGCTGGACAATAAGTTCCCGACTTTATCATAGTGCCGCAATTCGCGCAGGGGTACACCGCATCAACCTTTTTATTGGAGTTCAACTTTGCGGACATAACTTCAATAGATAATCTTTTAAGGCTGTCAGCTGGCGCACCAGTAGCTTCTGCCGCCTCTTTCAATGATGCCTTTGGATTTTCTCTCAAATATTCTTTCATTTTGTCCTGCGCAGCTTGATCCACCGCGTTGCACGGAGGACAAAGTTTTTCGCCATGCAGGGAACTAAACAATTTGCCGCATTTATCACAGTACGCTAGCTTAGCTTGTGAATTTCTTTTAGTTCTCAACATATTATTCACCCTTAAAGTTAATCACTAACAATTTTTTTATCTTTCAACTTTTAAAAAACATTTTAACAAAGATTTTATGTTTTATCAAGAAATTTTTGCGCCATTTAATTTACACGCCATTTGTTTAAGCGACCAAATTTTTTTCTTGACGGTTTAAAATAAATTTGCTAGACTTCCCCCAATTCACTCAAATTTTATGAAAGTGTAATTTTTTAGACGAGGAGGTCGTATTATGGCAAAGGAAGTCAAGGAAGAAAAATTTGATTATGGTCAATCTGTAAAGGAAGCGTTTGAAAATGTTGGCTGGCGTTTTACTACTAGACAACTTGAAGATAGTACTTTGTTTGCGTTGCCAATGTCAGCTAAAAATTCTCCTGGCTTAAATATCAGGATTGAAGTTTCACAAAAAGGCGATTGCAAAATTCGCTGTTATCTTGCCCAAGATACGCCGAAAAGCGTTTATAATGAATTGTTGGAAGTGCTTAATACTTTGAATAGTCGCTACCGCTACGTCACGTTGTCGTTAGATTCAGACGGCGATGTTTTGGCGGCGTACGATTTTGCAATTTTCAGCCAAGATCAAAATGTCATCAACAGGCAAGTCAGCACGTTAGCAGTTTTGCTTAGTGACATTATGGACAAGTGCATTCCGCCGATTATGAAAGTTGTTTGGAGTGCTGAAAATAATGACGAAGAAGAACATACCGAAGAGTAATATTTTGTGACAAATAGTAGAGAAGAAAAAATTTTTTCAGCTTACGAAGGCGTCGGGAAACTGTCTAATCTTTACAATGGAATGATGACGGCGTCGACGTTGCTGGGAAGATTCGCGCTGAAATTTTTTTGGGGAATGTCTGTCGAAGAGTACTTCAAATTTTTAGATAAAGCCTTCGCAGGTGTACCCAAAAATTTTAGCGGCAAATTGTTAGAAGTTCCAGTTGGTACGGGCATTTTATCTTTACCGCGCTACAAAAGCTTGACTAATGCAGAAATTTTTTGCGTAGACTTTTCGACGGCGATGTTGAACGCGGCTAAAAATTATGCCAATAAAATAAGTTTGCCGAACGTTACCTTTATTCAAGGCGATGTTGGCAAACTTTTTTTTTCAGACAATTATTTTGATGTGGTGTTGTCGGTGAATGGACTTCACGCATTCCCAGATAAAATTGCGGCGCACAATGAAATTTTCCGTGTCCTCAAGCCGAATGGAATTTTCTGCGGTTCATCGTACATTACGGGGCAAAATTGGCGAACAGATTTTTTTGTCAAGCAATTTTGCAACCGCGTTGGAGTTTTCACGCCGCCGCATGAAAATTTTCAATCGCTGGAACTTAAGCTTAAAAATTTTTATAAGCGCGTGGAAATTTCCAATATAAATTCATTCGCCTGTTTTAAATGTATTAAGTAGGAAAAAAATCTTACAAGTACTATTCACTTTTTCTTACGTTTCTTTTTAGACTTAGACGAATTTTTTGGCGATTTAAAAGCATTCGCAATTCTATTTTTAGCTTTTTCCTCCTGCGTCTTTTGTTTTTCAGTAGAATTTTTATCGCGTTGCATTTTAGCGTAGTCAGCGCCGAGACTAGCAATTTTATGTTTTATCGTCATAAGCGGATGTGACAGCAACATTTTTTTACGGCTAGACTTCATAATCTCTCTAAAATTATTCGTCGCGTCTTCACCAAAGCAAGGCGTTTCGCAATTATCGCAGACGGGCTTAGAGATACCGTAAGGGCAACGCTGAATTTTTAACATAACCGTCGTCAAAAGCGCGGTACATTTCGGACAAAGTTTTTCATCGCTTGTACCGTGATTTTCGTTACAGTACTTGCCGAAAGACTTACGAATATTTTCTTTTTCCTTAGGAACATTATTTGTCGGTTCAGGTGGTTTACGTTTCGGCAATAATTTTTTGATTCTGTCGAGTATACCCATTAAAATTAAAAAACTCCCTTCAAAAATTCGACTTCTATTTTAAAGTTTTATCAAAATAAAATCAAGCAACAAAAAAACTCCAACTCAAAAGGCTGGAGTTTTTTTAGATAAACTAATTTTTCTTTACAAGTTCGGTACTTGCATTACTTCAAGTTTACAAAGTCGCTTACAAATTTTACCGCCTTAAATTAAATTTTAAACCGTCCAACAGCTTCCTGCATTTCGGTAGCTAAATTTGAAAGTGCTTGTGACGCCGCCGCAATTTCTTCATTGGACGCAGATTGTTCTTGAGTCGCCGCAGAAATTGTCGTCGTATGTTCGGAAGTTCTACGGCTAACTTCATCGATTGATTCAACTGCTGTAACAATTTTTGACGCGCCGTCTGAAACAGTTTTCATTGAAGTACCAATGCCGCCCATTTGCTTTTTAATGTCGTCAACGCGTTTCATAATCTGCTGGAACTGTTCGCCGACTTCACGAATTGCCGCTGTGCCTTCCTTAACATCGCGCGTACCACTTTCCATTGACTCAACGGCATTTGCAGTTTCATTTTGAATTTGCGTAATTCTATCACGAATTTGTTCAGCAGAAGTTTGAGATTCAGCGGCAAGTTTTCTGACTTCCTCCGCTACGACTGCAAAGCCGCGCCCTTGTTCACCTGCGCGGGCAGCCTCAATAGCCGCGTTGAGTGCCAAAAGGTTAGTTTGTTCGGCAATAGCTGAAATAGCTTCAACAATCTGTCCAATCTGCTGGGAATTTTCACCCAACTTCCTGACGACTTCTGCAGACGCCATAACGCTTTTTTCAATGTTGCCCATTTTGCCGACAGCACTTTTCATCAACTCTTCGCCACGTTGTGCCGCCTGTGCAGTTTCATTAGACGCACGAGTAACATCTTTCGTCTTTTCAGACATCTGTTCAATATCGCCGAAGACAATATCAACGCTTTCTTTAGCCGCCGTAATATCTTCCAACTGCTGATTCATATTGTTGCTGACGTCGCCGACTGATTCAGCCACGTGAACGGAAGTATCTGCCGATTGATGAGCGCTTGCCGTAAGCTGTTCAGACGCCGCCGCAACTTGGTCTGACGTATTCGCCATTTTTGAAATAAGGTTGCGCAAATTTTTACTCATTTCGTTAAAGGCTCGTGCCAGTGACCCAACTTCATCTTCCGTCGTAATGGTAATATCTTTCATCTTCAAATTGCCTTTAGCCAATTCCGACGCGTGACCTTCCAACTCAATAATAGGAGTGGTGATAGACGTTGCCATTTTACGAAGAATGATGAGCATTAACACTAAACCGACAATCGCCAGTACAAGGTAAACATTGCGAAGTTGTCGCGCAGTTGCAAAGACAAAATCTTCAGCAACGGCAATTCCTAAAATCCAGCCAGTAGTATTAAGTGTCGCGTAGACGAAAATTTCATCACCGTGTGTACCGTCCGCAGGAATGGTAAAGTGACCAATGGGTTGATTCAACATTTCATCAAAGTGTGACGCCAAATAGGGAATTTCTTGTACGCTTTTAGTATCGCTACTTCTTGAACGGGCTAAAATGTTGCCAGAACGTTCCATGATAATTCCGTTGCCTTGTCCGCGATATGTCATCTTTTTAACTTGATCCGTCAAGACGTCCAAAGTTATATCGTTACAAACTGCGCCGATAATTCTGCCGTTAGATTTAATTGGTGCCGCCGCTGAAAAAATTAATTTTTTGGTGTTCACATCGACGTAAGCATCAGTAAAAATAACTCCGCCAGCTGATGCAGCGGCTTTGTACCAGGGACGAGCAGTAGGATCAACTTTGCCAGTCGAATCACCCGCGTTGTACGAGAAAAAATAACCGTCATCAAGTCCAACAGTCATTTCCAAAATGTCTTTGTCTGAAGTCGCCAAGCCTAAGAGTTCCCGCGTCTTCATACGTGCTAAATCGCCGTTGTAGCCTGTGAATAAATTTGCCGCAAATTCCGCAGACGCCGCTTTTTTACTAAGCCAGCCATTCAATTCATTAGCCTGCGCATCAATAACGGCGTTCATTTCAGCTTCGATTGATTCGTTAAGCCCCTTATTCGACATATAATAGCCGACGATTGAAACCAAGCTGATTAACGTTCCCGCCAATGCGGCAACGATAAAAAACTTTTTCATTAAACTGAAATTCATAGCACTTTACCCGCGAAAAATTTTTAACCGAAGTTAAACGCGGTACCTCCCTTTTTATTTATTTAAAGTTTTGATTCGTTATCGCAGGTAATAATCCTTTTAAGATTTATAAATTTTTTGAAAACTTTTTTAGCGCTGAAATTTTAAATCGCGTAATAAAAAAGTACGGCGTGTTAATTTCGTCGTACCTTTAATTTTGTTTTTATAATAAAGATTTTTAGAGCGTGTGGATTAAGTTTTATTTTTTAGTTAGACTACTTTTTCTTTGACGCAAAGAAGAAGTAGCAAAAAGAAAACATTGCGGCTTTTGGGCTACTGGGAAATGCCACTGATTTACTTAGTTTTTTAGTTAAAAATATTCTGCACGTATTTATTCAACATCATTTAGTCTTCAAAAATTTCCAGTTCACTAAAATAAATTTTAATTTCGCGTTCAGCACTTTCGGGACTGTCGGAGGCGTGAACCGCATTTTTACTGCCATTTTCCGCGTAAAGTTTGCGTACAGTACCTTCAGCCGCATTTGCAGGATTTGTCGCGCCGTTAATTTCGCGAACACGTTTAATAACATTTTCGCCGCCGATAACCAACGCCATAAGCGGAGCACTAGTCATAAATTCCACAAGCTCTTCATAGTACGGACGCCCAATGTGTTCGACGTAGTGCGATGCGGCAATTTTTTTATCCATCTTCAAAATTTTTGCCGCGCAGATTTTAAAACCTTCGCGTTCATACATTTTCAAAATATCGCCACAATGTCCTTTACCAAATGCGTCTGGCTTAATCAATACTAAAGTTTTTTCCATTTTAATCAGCTCCAAAATTTTTTAAACTTCAAACGGTACGGCGTTCATAATGAGTTTGGGATTATTTTCACTAATCCAGCCGAGTGACCATTCATTTTCCAAAATAAGCACGGGATTTTCTTTTCTGTCGAGGACAAACATTCCACGATCAGCGCCGCGTAGAGTTGCAGGCGTAACTTTGCTGTCGTCGTCGTACTTAAGCCAACGCGCCACTTCAAATGGCAACATTGTTAAAAGTACGTCAACTTTGTATTCAGACTTCAAGCGATATTGCAAAACTTCAAACTGCAACGTTCCAACCGTGCCGACAATGTACGAATCAGTCCCCGCGCCAACTGGATAGAAAAGTTGTATCGCGCCTTCCTGCGTCAACTGTTCAATACCCTTTGAAAATTGCTTGCGTTTCATCGTGTCTTTAGCTTGAATTCGTGCAAATTTTTCTGGCGGGAAAATCGGAAAATCTTCAAACTTAAATTTATGTGCGGCGTCAGTCAGCGTGTCGCCAATTCCAAAAATTCCCGTGTCGAAAAGTCCAACAATATCGCCTGGAAAAGCTTCCTCAATAATTTGACGTTCCTGCGCTAAAAATTGTTGCGGCTGTGCAAGCTTTACAATTTTATTCGTCGCCGCGTGCCAAACTTCCATATTGCGCTTAAATTCGCCTGAACAAATTCTGATGAAGGCAAGTCTATCACGGTGCGCGGGATTCATATTTGCTTGAATTTTGAAGACGAAGGCGGAAAATTTTTCATCATTCGGTTCAATAATTCCGTCGTCAGAAAGTCGCGGCGCTGGCGGTGGAGCAAGGCGTAAATATTCTTCCAAAAAATTTTTTACGCCAAAATTTGTCATCGCTGAACCAAAAAATGTTGGCGTCAAATCCCCAGCGTTAATTTTGTCCACGTCGAACTTTTCGCCAGCTTCATCAAGCAACATTAAATCATCTTGCAGGGCGTCAAAATTAGCTTGACCGATTCGCGCAATAACTTTTTCGTCGTCAGGCGCAAAAATTTCTGAAATGCGTTCAGTTTGTCCATGCGAAGTATCTTCTGCGAAAAGTTCAATTAAATTTTTCTGCCTATCGTAAACGCCTAAATATTTGCCGTCCGTACCAATAGGAAAATTCATTGGGTAAGCGCGAATGCCCAAAACTTTTTCAACTTCGTCAAGTAAATCAAGCGGAATTTTGCCGTAGCGGTCAAGTTTGTTTATGAAAGTGAAAATTGGAATGCGACGTTCACGACAAACCTTGAAAAGTTTTTTAGTCTGCGCCTCAACGCCTTTTGCCGCGTCCAAAACCATAACCGCGCTGTCGACCGCCATTAAAGTCCTGTACGTATCTTCAGAAAAATCTTGGTGACCAGGCGTGTCTAAAATGTTTATACGGAAATTTTTGTAATCGAATTGCAAAACTGAACTTGTGACGGAAATTCCGCGTTGCTTTTCAATTTCCATCCAATCTGAAACGGCGTGACGTTGTGCCTTGCGTGATTTTATTGAGCCAGCAAGATGTATCGCGCCGCCGTACAGTAAAAGTTTTTCAGTCAATGTAGTTTTTCCAGCGTCGGGGTGCGAAATTATTGCAAATGTCCGCCGTTTTAATATTTCGTCGACAAGTGACAAATTTTTTTACCTCCTGTATTAAAATTTTACTTTAAAGTTATATCAACTTTTTTCATTAAGTCGGTGCGAGTTTGAAGTTGCTCAATAAATTCTGGAAAAAAATTTTTCGAGTATTCAAGTTCATTAGGATTTTCTTTCAAGCCTTTACCTGTGGCGTATGTCATATAGGTGAGAAAAGCTAAAAAATCTTCATCTGTATATTTTTCTTTAATTTCATCGCCAAAATGTTTGCGCAAATTTTCACTGACAATGTAGCAGAAAGGTCCAGGAAATTTTTCAGCAAAGATTGATAGTGCTGAATCAATGTAAAAAATATTTAAATCGTGAATTTGATTTAAAGCGTGCTGATAAATATTGAGGAAGGCGGCACGACGCGGAATAAGTATAACGTTTGTCTTATCCTTAAGAAAAATTATGTTATGTGAAACAGATCCTAATGGTGATGCAAAACTTTCACAATTTGCAAAAATATTTAACTGTGTTTCAAGCGGCAAAACTTCAGGACGCAATATAACATAACCCTTTGATTCAAAGTACTTTGCAATTCTTTCCTCGCCAACTTGATTTGTTCCATGAAAAAAATAAAACTTTTTCTGTGACATTGGCGAATAATTTTTTAAAGCAAAATTTCTTATTCTGTCGATAAGTTCAACATATTCTTTCGTAAAAAAAGCGCCGTCATTTCCGTTAAAATTATCGAAAGTTCCCTCAATGAACAGTTTATCTTTGCCAAAAGTAATTTTGCTTTTGTCCAAGAAAAATGATTCGTCAGGTAAAATTATATTCCGAAATTTAACGGGCTTAACGATTGGAAAAAATTTGCTTACGTCAATTTCTAAAATTCGGAGCAACTTTGCAAAATTTTCTACCACCCCCCCCCGCATGGGAGTGTACACAATCGGCAGTTTGGAAAAAAATCTTTTGTAAGTGTCGCTTTTAAGAAACCAAAGGCGTTTCAAATTATCAGTAAGAGAATGTCCCCATACGTTAAAAAGCATTCCCAAATAAATTACGGTATCAGAGCTTTGCAAAATTTCTTCATTGGGGGTGTACGCATCTCCTGTACCCATATGAACAAAACTTCTTGCAACAAATTTTCTATTCGCGTCCACTATGCCGCCGAATCCATTTAAACCTAATCCAGGTAAATCTTTATGTGGCAGAATCGTTCCGTTTTC